>NZ_JAXMNS010000119.1:0-9321 GCF_034670285.1 Nocardioides sp.
CTCGACGGGTTCATCGCCGACGAGCACGACGGCCTCGACTGGCTGCTCAGCCAGGAGGTCGACCACACCCCCGGGTCGCCGGGGCTCTACGACGACTTCATCGTCGACATCGGCGCAGTCGTGATGGGTGCGGCGACGTAC
Organism: Nocardioides sp.; assembly: GCF_034670285.1. Lineage (GTDB taxonomy): Bacteria > Actinomycetota > Actinomycetes > Propionibacteriales > Nocardioidaceae > Nocardioides. Next base: position 142 of record NZ_JAXMNS010000119.1, read on the forward strand.
GCCTTCATCGGCAAGCAGCTGCGCGAGTCGGGGGAGCGGTGGCCCTACGAGCAGCCGGCCTTCGTCTTCACCCACCACGACGTCGAGGCGTTCGGCGACGACATCACCTTCGTCTCGGGGAGCCCGGCGGAGCACCGTTCGTTGCTCGAGGCCGCCGCTGGGGAGCGGGACGTGTGGCTCGTCGGCGGGGGAGCGCTCGCCGCCGACTTCGCCGAGGCCGGGATGCTCGACGAGGTGCTGGTCAACATCACTCCGGTCACGCTGGGAGCGGGCCGCCCGCTCCTCCCTCGCCCCTTCGACCTGCGACTGCGCGACGTGGCACGCAGCGGGGTCTTCGCCTACCTGACGTACGACGTGGTGGGGCGACGCGGTGGGGCCGCGCAGTGACGGGTAGCACCCGATAAAGGATGTGGGGCGAAGGCGCCCCTCGTGTCATGGTCGGAGCACCATGACTACGACCCCGACCACTCCCGAGCAGACCGCTCCCCACACCGAGGCGCCCGACTACGGGGTGCTGCGGTGGCTGGTGCTCGCGACCTTCGTCGTGATCCTCAACGAGACCGTGATGATCAACGCGATCCCGCGCCTGATGGAGGAGTTCGCGGTCACCACCCGCGCGGCGCAGTGGCTGACGAGCGGATTCATGCTGACGATGGCGGTGGTCATCCCGGTCACGGGGTGGTTCCTGCAGCGTGTGACGACGCGTCAGGCGTTCACGACCGCGATGGCGATCTTCTGCACCGGCACGCTGGTCGCAGCACTCGCGCCGACGTTCGCCGTGCTGCTGCTCGCCCGGATCATCCAGGCCGGTGGCACCGCGATCATGATGCCGCTGCTGATGACGACCCTGATGTCGATCGTGCGCGAGCAGGACCGCGGCCGGATCATGGGCAACGTGACGCTGGCGATCTCGGTCGCCCCGGCCCTGGGCCCGGCGGTGTCGGGCACGGTGCTGGCGATCGGGTCGTGGCGGCTGCTGTTCGTCGTCGTCCTCCCGATCGCGCTCGCGATCACCTACGTGGGGCTGCGCAACCTCGACAACGTCGGCGAGACCCGGCCGGGCTCGATCGACTGGGCCAGCGTCGCGCTGTCGGCGTTCGGCTTCGGTCCGCTCGTCTTCGGGCTCTCGCAGCTCGGCGAGGGGTCCAGCACGGGCCCGTCGTGGCTCCCGATCGCGATGCTCGGTCTGGGCGCGACGATGCTCATCGTCTTCGTCCTGCGTCAGCTGAGCCTGCAGCGTGGCGGCGTCCCGCTGCTCGACCTGCGCACCCTCACCCACCGCACCTACGCGCTGGCGCTCGCGCTGATGGCCGTGTCGTTCATGGCAATGCTCGGCTCGCTGATCCTGCTGCCGCTCTACCTCCAGGGAGTGCGCGGCCTCAGCGAGCTGCAGACCGGGCTGCTCGTGATGCCCGGCGGCATCGCGATGGGCCTGCTCGGCCCCCAGGTCGGCAAGGTCTTCGACCGTGTCGGCGGGCGTCCGCTGGTCATCCCCGGCTCGTTCGGGGTCTTCGGCGGGCTCGCGCTGCTCACCCAGGTCGGGGCGGCGACGCCGGTGGCGTTCGTGCTCGGCGCCCATGTGCTGCTGATGGTGTCGCTCGCCGCGATCTTCACGCCGGTCTTCACCCTCGGCCTGGGCTCGCTCCCGGCCGATCTCTACTCCCACGGCAGCTCGCTGCTCGCGACCCTCCAGCAGGTCGCGGCAGCCGCTGGTACGGCGATCGTGGTGGCGGTCGTCGCGTCGCGTCAGGCCGGGCTCCTCGACGGCGGCGCCTCCGAGGTGGCCGCGCGCGTGGGCGGCAACCAGTGGGGCTTCGGCGTCGGCGCCGTCCTCGCCCTGGTCGTCGTGGCGCTCGCGCTGGTGCTGCCCGGTCGACCGTCGACGCACGGCGCGGACACCCCCGAGGGCACTGTCGCGGCCCACTAGTCTCACGGCCATGAGCCTGCCCGCAGCCGCCCTCGACCGCACCGCCCTCGTGACCGGGGCCTCCTCGGGAATCGGTGCCGAGATCGCTCGCGAGCTGGCCCGGCGTGGTCACGGCGTGACCCTCGTGGCCCGCTCCGCCGCCAAGCTGCAGACCCTCGCGGCCGAGCTGCGCGACACCGGCGTGCGGGCCGAGGTGATCGCGTGCGACCTCACCGACCGGCCCTCGCGGGCCGGGCTGCTCGGCGCCGTCGAGGGGCGTGGTCTCGTGGTCGACATCCTGGTCAACAACGCGGGGCTCTCCACGCTCGGCCCCGTTGCCGCCTCCGATCCCGAGGCCGAGATGAAGATGATCGAGCTGGACGTCGTGGCGGTCGCCGACCTCTGCTCGCGCTTCCTGCCGGGCATGGTGCAGCGGCGTCGCGGCGCCGTGCTCAACGTCGCCTCGACCGCTGCCTTCCAGCCCTTGCCGGGCCAGGCCGGTTACGGCGCCGGCAAGTCATTCGTGCTGTCCTACACCCAGAGCCTGTCCGGCGAGCTCAAGGGCACCGGCGTCACCGCCACGACGCTCTGCCCCGGGCCGGTCGCGACCGGGTTCGGTGAGGCGGCGGGGTTCTCGAAGCAGGACGCCGAGGACGCGCTGCCTCCGGTCATGTGGGTCTCCGCGCCTGACGTCGCACGAGCCGCCGTCGACGGCCTCGACAAGGGTCGCCTCGTGGTGATCCCGGGGAAGGCCAACCGGGTCGCCGCCGCGCTGTCGCAGGTCACCCCGCGCACCCTGCTGCTGCCGGTGCTGACCAAGAACCACCCCGGCCTCAGGTAGCGCGCGAGTACGCCGACGCCCGCGCGACCTGGTCGGCGGTCGGGCGCACGCCGGTGTAGAGCCAGAACTGCTCTGCAGCCTGCAGCGCGATCACCTCGGCCCCGGTGACGACCGGCTTGCCGAGGCTGCGCGCCAGGCGCACGAGCGGGGTCTCCGACGGGACGGCGACGACGTCGAGCACGGCCGTCGCGGAGGAGACCTGCGCCGAGGTGAAGGGTGAGTCGTCGGCGGCCGGTGCGCCCGCCATCCCGACCGGGGTGACGTTGACGAGCAGGGCAGCGCCGGGGTCGTCGCCGAGGTCGGCGGCAGACGCCGTCCAGGAGTAGCCGTAGGCCTCGGCCAGCTCCGGCCCGGCGGTCGTGTTGCGAGCCACGAGGACGCCGTCGGTGAAGCCGGCGTCGCGCAGGGCGGCGACGACGGCCTTCGCCATACCGCCACTTCCGGTGACCACTACCCTCCCGCTCGTGGGCAGGCCGGGGGAGGCGAGCAGGTCGCGCACGGCCTGGTAGTCGGTGTTGTAGGCGTGGAGCACGCCGTCCTCGTTGACGATCGTGTTGGCCGAGGCGATCACCGCGGCGGAGTCGTGGACGACGTCGACGTGGGCGAGGCAGTCCTCCTTGAAGGGCATCGAGACGCCGCAGCCGCGGATCCCGAGCGCGCGCAGCCCCGCGACGGCCGCGCCGATGTCGGTCGTCGTGGTCGCCTTGTAGAGGAAGTCGAGCCCGAGCTCGGCGTAGAGGAAGTTGTGGAAGCGGGTGCCGAGGTTGCTCGGCCGCGCCGACAGCGACAGGCAGAGCTGGGTGTCCTTGTTCACGGTCGCGTGCATGGCGGCGAGCCTACGCTCGGCGCGCAGTACCGTGGAGCGGTGACCCATCGCCCCTGGACCGAGATCCCCGACGCCGCCGCCCTCGTCGCGCTGCTCGGCGAGCCCGGCGAGCGCGCGGCCACGAAGAGCCGCCGGGCGCTGCTGGACGTCGACCGCGACTGGCTCGCCGCAAGTCCGTTCTGCGTGATGGCGACGGCCGACGCCGAGGGCCGGTGCGACGCCTCGCCGAAGGGCGATCCGGCTGGTTCCCTCGTCCACGTCATCGATGAGCGGACCATCGCCCTGGCCGAGCGGCCGGGCAATCGCCGAGCCGACGGCTACCGCAACATCCTCCTCAACCCGCACGTCGGGTTGAACTTTTTCATCCCCGGTCGCGGCGACACCCTGCGCATCAACGGTCGCGCCCGCCTGGTCTCCGACGCCCCCTTCTTCGACGAGATGATCGTCAAGGGACGCCGCCCGATCCTGGCGGTCGTGGTCGACATCGAGGACCTCTTCTTCCACTGCGCCAAGGCGTTCCTGCGCTCGCAGCTCTGGGACCCGTCGTCCTGGGCCCCCGAGGCGCGGGTGCCACGGCGCGCGGTGATCGCCCGTGAGGTCGAGCCGAGCGGGATGAGTCTCGAGCAGCTCGACGACTACTACCGTCCCGAGAACTACTCCGAGGGTCTTTATGCCTGAGCGCACGTCCTACCCGTTCCTCAAGGGTCACGGCACCCACAACGACTTCGTGCTGCTGCCCGACCACGACGGCCGCGTCCACGGCGACCTGCCGGCCGAGCGCGTGCAGGCGCTGTGCGACCGCCGCGGTGGCATCGGCGGGGACGGCGTCCTGCGTGTCGTCCGGGCACTGTCGGGCCGCGGCGCCGAGTGGTTCATGGACTACCGCAACGCCGACGGCTCCATCTCCGAGATGTGCGGCAACGGTGTGCGCGTCTTCGGCCGCCACCTCGTGGAGGAGGGCCTGGCCGACCCCACCCAGCCGCTGCCGGTCGACACCCGCGACGGCCTCAAGGTGCTCACCTTCGCCGGCGGTGCCGTCGACGGCGACGTGACCGTCGACATGGGTGTGCCGCAGGTCCTCGGTGAGTCGAAGGTGGGCGTGGGGGAGCGCTGGTGGACCGCCGCGCACGTCGACACCGGCAACCCGCACGCGGTGGCCTTCGTCGACGACCTCGCCGACGCCGGAGCGTTGACCTCCCCGCCCGAGCACGACGCGAGCGTCTACCCGAACGGCGTCAACGTCGAGTTCGTCGTACGACGTGCGCCCCAGCACGTGGCGATGCGCGTGCACGAGCGGGGCTCGGGCGAGACCCAGTCGTGCGGCACCGGCGCGTGCGCCGTCGCGGTGGCCACCGCGACCGTCGACGGAGCCGAGCGCGGGACGCCGTACCGGGTCGACCTGCCGGGCGGCACGTTGACGATCACCTGGCGCGAGGACGGGCACGTGCTGATGGCCGGACCCGCCCTCATCGTGGCCCGCGGCACAACTGACCTCTGAGGGCCAGTAATCTGCCGAGCATGGAACTCAGTGGATCTTCTGCCATCGTCACGGGCGGCGCGTCGGGCATCGGTGCCGCGGCCGCTCGCCGCCTCGCCGCCCTCGGCTGCACCGTGATCGTCGCCGACCTCCAGGCCGACAAGGGCGAAGCCCTGGCCGAGGAGATCAAGGGCGTCTTCGCCCAGGTCGACGTCACCAACACCGAGCAGATCGCCGGGGCCGTCAAGGCCGCCGCCGACATCGCCCCGCTCCGGGCGCTCGTCAACTCCGCCGGCATCGGCTGGGCCTCGCGCACCATCGGTCGCGACGGCACCCTCGAGTCGGCGCACTCGCTGGAGGCCTTCACCAAGGTCGTCCAGATCAACCTGATCGGCACCTTCGACATGCTGCGCCAGGCCGCCACGGTGATGAGCACCAACGAGCCCGACGCCGACGGCTGCCGCGGCGCCATCGTCAACATGGCCAGCGTCGCTGCCTTCGACGGCCAGATCGGCCAGGCGTCGTACTCCGCCTCGAAGGGTGGCGTCGTCGGGATGACCCTGCCGATCGCCCGCGACCTGTCGGCCTCCGGTATCCGTCTCAACACCGTCGCCCCCGGCCTGATCGACACCCCGATCTACGGCGAGGGCCCCGACTCGGAGGCGTTCAAGGCCAACCTCGGCTCCAACGTGCTCTTCCCCAAGCGCCTCGGCTCGCCCGACGAGCTGGCCTCGATGGTCATGGAGTGCCTGACCAACTCCTACATGAACGGTGAGACGGTCCGCCTCGACGGCGGCATCCGGATGCCCCCGAAGTAGCCCGCACCGACACCTGGCGAGCCGGGAAGCAGCCCCTCCCACCGACGGTGGGGGAGCCGCTTCCCGGCTCGTGGTGTCAGGTCAAGCGCCGTCCCCGGCCCGCGGGGCGGGCAGCGACGGCTGAGCGCACTCGGTCGTCGCCGTCTGCTGCGCGGACACGAGGGCCGACTGCGCGGAGGAGTACGCGGACCGGGCCTTCTTGTAGGCCTTCTTGGCCTTCTTGTACTTCCGCTTGGCCTTCTTGTACGTCGACCGCGAGCCCTTCTTCTTGGCCTTCTTGAGCGCCTTCTTCGCCTTCTTGTACTTCTTGTGGGTCTTCTTGTACTTCGCCTTCGCAACGGCCGCTGCCTGCTCCGCCGCCTCGACGGCGGCGGTGGCGCTCAGGCAGTCCTGCGACGTGCCGACGGCGTAGAACAGCAGGCTGCCCTCCACGAACGTGTCGGTCGGAGTCGGCACGAAGAGGTCGCACCCCGGGGCGAGGAGGTAGGCGCTCGCGCTCTGCGGCTGCTGGTTGCCGCCGATGTAGTAGATGCCGTCGGAGCCGGAGTTCATGACCGCGATGACGAGGTGCTTGCCCGCCGGCACCGTAGCGGCCAGCGGGGTCGACGTGATGCTGTATTCCTGGTCGGACCCGAGCATGAACGAGGTGCCTGCCAGGGGATCGAGGTTCTCCTCGAGCAGCTCCTCACCCGGGTCGATCGTGTAGGCCCCCAGACCGATCTCGATGCTCTCGCTGTTCGGGACCACCTCCTGGTGCCCGACCACGATGCTCTCCAACCTGAACCCGCTGCTCGACCCGTGGTCCGAGGCGAGGTCGAAGCGCCGGAACCAGGTGTTCGGGCCGGGGTAGCAGGTTGCGGAGCTGAATTCCTCCACGGTCTCGCCGTAGTTCTGGATCACCTTGATCGGCGTCGGAGGATCCACGGCCGCAGCGGCCACCGAGACGGGGGTGACCCCGGGTCCGAGTGCCACCGCCAGCGCTACGACGCCGCCGAGCAGGAGCCGGGAGCGCCGGCGGGTGAGAAGTGATCGCATGAGTCGGGCCCTTTCGCTCGGTGACAGTGGCGTGCCACTGCCCGAGCCCGCGGCCCATCGAACGTAACAGCCTGCGCTGGGGGCGGCGGGCAAAGAATGGCCGCGGTCTAGGCCGCGAGGATGGCGAGCGCCACCGTGCCCAGGTAGACGGCGGGGATGGCGATCCCCTCGAAACCGATGCCTCGCCGATCGCGCACGATGAGCCCGAGCGCGAGGATCGTGGTGATGAGCGCGGTGCCGCCGAGCAGGACGAGGGCGGACGGCCCGGCGGCGGCATAGATCGTGCCGGGGGTGTAGACGACGTCGGCGATGGTGATCATCAGCGTGTCGAAGACGTTGCCGCCCACGATGCCTCCGATCCCGAGCATCACCGAGCCCATCCGAACGGCCGCGATGAGCGTGAAGAGCTCGGGCAGCGAGGTCACCGCCGTGGTCAGGGTGAAGCCGGTGACCGCGCTCGGCCATCCGGTGGCGGCGACCACGCCAAGACCTGCCTTGCCAATCACCCAGCCCACCACCGAGACGACGCCGGCCAGGGTGGCAAGCGAGACCCACAGTGCTCGCGTGGTGCGCGAGGAGGGGTTGGCGACCTCCTCCTCGGTGGTCTCGTGGGTGATCCGCGGGCTCCACATCGGGGCGTCGCGCATGCCGCGGAGCAGCATCAGCCCGTAGGCGTAGAGGGGTGGGATCAGCAGCGACATCGGGTGCACCCAGCCCCACGCCAGCTCGGGCGTCGCCACCGCGATCACGGGCAGGGTCAGCATCGCGATGAGCAGCAGGGCCTGCAGGATGTTCTCCAGCGAGGCGCCGGCGTGCTCGAGGTTGGCACGTCGGTAGACGAGGTCGGCGATCGCGATCCACACCGTCTGGATGGCGACGCCGCCGATCGGGTTGGCGAGCGCGAACCCGGCGTCGCCGTCCATGGCACCGGCCACCGTCGTGAGGATGCCCGACAGCGACGTCACGGCCCCGAGGAAGACCGCGCCCGCCATGGCTTGGCCGAGGCCCGTGCGCTCGGCGAGCTGATCGGCGGTCTGGGCGAGCCGTCCGCCCGCGAAGGCGAGCACGACGACGGCGACGGCCAGGCCGAGGACGCTGGGCAGCAGGGTCCAGGTGCCGGTCATGTCGGGTCCGCTGAGGTGGGCTTCATCGGCTCCACGCTGCCACGGGCGCCGGGCTCAACGCACATCTGTCGGCACAGCGCTCAGCAGGTGCGCAGCACCGTCCGGCCCTTCGGCACCACGAAGGTCCCCGCGGTCCGCGGCTGGTCGAGCGTGACCTTCGTCGTCCCGTCCGAGGTGACGACGACCTTCCCGCAGCGCAGCCCGGCACGCTTCAGGTCGACGGTGACGGCCTTGACGTTGCTCAGGTCGAGCGTGAGGCGCTTCCTGGTCGGGAGTGCCTCGCCGGGCTCGAGCACGAGGTCCTGCTGGAAGGCGGGCAGTGGCGAGCTGACCGGGGTCGGACCCGTCCGCACGACCCGGGGCGTCGTACCGCGCCGGGCCTCCGAGGTCGCTGCGACGTGGGCCACCGCGCCGGGGGAGGAGTCGCGAGCGGCGAGGCCCTTGAGCCAGTACGCCGTGGTGGTGCCGATGCCGAGCCCGCGGCGGGTCAGCCGGGGGTGCCAGGTGTAGTCGACGTCGCGCGGGTTGCGCACCACCTTGGGCGTCCCGAGGTCGCTGATCGTGGTCTCGAAGCGGTCCTGGGTCGCGAAGACCAGGTGGTCCTCGCCGGGGTAGCGCACGAAGCGGTGCTCGAGGTCGAGGGCGTCGAAGCGACCGACCTGCACCTCCACCGACGTGAACGGCACCAGCTGGTCGAGCTGGCCGTGGCCGATCCGATAGGGCAGGTGGAGGGCGTTGCCGACGAGGTCGTAGGCGTTGCCGTCGGAGGTGCAGCGGCCACCGAACGACGGGCTCACGAGCGAGTCGGCGTCGATCGAGACACCGCACTGCGGCGGTCCGGCGAGCGCGACGGCGCCGGCATACAGGTCGGGGTGCGAGAGGCCGAGCTTGTAGGCGGCCCACCCACCCATCGAGTAGCCGGTGATCGTCGTACGACGGGGGTCGAGGTCGTAGGTGCGGGCGAGTGCGCCCCAGACCTGCCAGTAGTCGGCCTCGGCCTCGTCGAAGTACCACCCGTCGGGGCCGGGGCCGAGCGTGCCGGCGCAGATCGAGTCGCGCTCCTCGCACAGGCTCTCGAGCATGAGCGGGTCGTAGGCGGTGTACTGGTTGTGGTTGACCGACAGCGAGTGGAGCGTCCACGTCAGTGGCGCGG
>NZ_JAXMNS010000120.1:0-9138 GCF_034670285.1 Nocardioides sp.
ACGCTGTCCAGGACGCCTCCCTGCGTGCCCTCGAGGTCTGGTCGCGCGACGGCGTGCCGGCCAACCCGGTCGCGTGGCTCCGGCTCACGGCGCGACGACGAGCGGTCGACCTGGTGCGGCGCGAGGACACCCGCCGACCGAAGGAGGCGGTGGCGATGAACGACGTCCTCTCCACCCTCGGCGCGGACGACGAGCCCCCGGACGCCTCGATGATCGATGACGACCTGTTGCGCCTCGTGTTCACTTGCTGTCACCCGAGCCTGGCGCTCGGCACCCAGGTCGCCCTCGCTCTGCGGACGTTGTGCGGACTGAGCACCGAGGAGGTCGCTCGCGCTCTGCTCGTGAGCGAGGCCGCGATGGCCAAGCGCCTGACGCGTGCCCGCCAGAAGATCAAACACGCACACATCCCCTTCCGGGTTCCGCCCGACCACGAGCTGCCCGACCGCTGGGCGGCGGTGCTCGCCACGACCTACCTGCTGTTCAACGAGGGCTACACCACGACGTCCGGTGCCGACCTCGTGCGGCGCGGGCTCGTGACCGAGGCCCTCCGGCTCGCGCGCCTGCTCGTCCGACTTCAACCCGACGACCCAGGAGCGCTCGGGCTCCTGGCCCTGATTCTGCTGCAGGACTCGCGCCGTGACGCCCGCCTCGACGCCGACGGCGCGGTCGTGCTGCTGCGTGACCAGGCGCGCGAGCGCTGGGATCGAGCAGCCGTCGAGGAGGCCGTGCCGCTGGTCGGCGAGGGACTCCGTCGTACGCCGGACCGACCCGACCGCTACGTCGTGCAAGCCGCGATCGCCGCGTGTCACGCGCTCGCCGACTCCTGGGACGACACCGACTGGCCCGTGCTGGTCTCCTGGTACGACGTGCTCCTCACCGTCGACGACGGACCGGTCGTCCGACTCAACCGGGCCGCCGCCGTCGCCGAGCGCGACGGGGCAGGAGCCGGGCTGGCGCTCGTGGACGAGATCCCCGGACTCGAGGGCTACGCCTTGTGGCACGCCTCTCGCGGCGTGCTGCTGAGGCGCCTGGGACGCGAGCAGGACGCCGACGCCGCCGAGGCCGCCGCCTCGGCACTGCCGCTCAACGAGGCTCAGCGATCCCTGCTGAACCGCTAGTGCCCGCCACAGCGGCAACCGCTCGCTCGGCAGCCTGGAGCGCCCCCTCGACGTGACCGGCGAACTCGGTCGCGGTCTCGGTCGTGGCCCAGTGCAGGCGCCCCTGCGCGAGCGGACGCAGGTAGGTCGGGTGCCCGAAGAGCGAGTAGTCGCCGAGCTGTTCCACCCCGGGCGGTGACGTCCAGGTCTCGGCGCGCCAGTCGCGCACGTGCACCGCGGTGGGCGACGCCGCCTCGGGACCGAAGATGGCCGTGAGCTGGTCGACGACCTGGGCCCCGGTGACGGACGGCGAGCCCGGCGCTGTCGGCGGGGCGAACCCGAACAGGGCAGCCGACGTGCCATCCGGGCCGCTCATGTCGTGGATCTCGCGCAACGGGCCACGGTGGCTGATCGCCGAGCCGGATCGTCCGCTGCGCCGCCAGAACGGTTCGTCGTACGCGGCGACGACCTTGGTCATCGCCCCCATCCAGACCGGGGTACGCCGGGCGAGCGCCGTGACCGAGTCCGGGAGCGCCGGGTCGAAGGTGATCTGACCGGTCAGGGCCGGCGGGAGTGCCAGCACCACGTGGGAGGCGCGCACCCGGCCCCGGTGCGTGGTCACGCACACGTCGCCGGAGCCGTCCTGCTCGACGTCGCTGACCGGGGAGTCGAGGCGCAGCACGCCCGCGGGCAGGGCAGCCGCCAGCGCGGTCGCGAGCGAGGCGGTGCCGCCGGCGAGCCGGAACGAGCGCACGTCGATCGGGTTGCCGTCGACCTCCTGCTCGCCCGAGGCGTCCTGGTAGCGCGCGTTGCCGGCGAGGTGCTGCTCGAACCCGCCGAGGCCGAGACGCGCCGCGAGGGCGGCGACGCGCTGCTCGCCGGGCCAGAACCAGGTGGCGCCGAGGTCGAGCCCGTCGACGGCGTCGAGCCGTCCACCGACCCGCGAGCGCGCCTCGAGCACTCGCACCGTGAGCCCGCGCGCGAGCAGGGCGTCCGCTACGGCGAGGCCGCTGATCCCGGCGCCGACCACGACGACGTCGACCTGCTCCTGCTCGTCGCTCACTCCGGTGCGCCGAAGCGCCCCGCGGCGACGCGCGTGGCCACGCGCTCAGCCGGCAGCGTCTCCTCGACGACGTACCTGCGCGGCCCGGAGTCAGGAGCGTGCAGCATCGTGTCGGGCCCGGTCACGAAGCCGACGTGGGTGATGCGTGTGCCCGGTCCGTCCTTGGCGAAGAACCACAGGTCGCCGGGTCGCTCGCTGCCCAGCTCGACGGCCGCGCAGGCCTCGGCCTGGTCGGAGGCGTCGCGCGGGGTGCTGATGCCGACGGCGCGGAACGCGATGTGCACGAGCCCCGAGCAGTCGATGCCGTCGGCGGTCAGCCCGCCCCAGACGTACGGCGTCCCGAGGTAGCCGCGCGCCAGCTCGACGACGCTGTCCTCGTCGTGGGCGAGGTCGGTCAGGGTCACCCAGCCGGGGTAGCCGCTCGGGTCCTTCGCCGACGGCTGGGCCGGCACGGTCACCCGCGCCCACGGGCCCTGCGCCTCGTCGGTGGGGCGGAGCACCTGGTGGATCTCGACGCGGTCGCCCGCGAGCAGCTGGGTGACCTGCTCACCGTCCTCGGCGGGGGTCTCGCGGACCGCGGTCAGGCGGATGGCTCTCATCGGGCTTCTCCTTCGAATCCGTTGATCCCGAGTCCGGGGGTGGTGGGCAGCACGATCTCGTCGCGCTCGTAGGCGACCCCGCCGTCGTACGGCGAGCTGGTGGCCCACCATGCGGCGTCGAGGTCGGGGAGGCTCGTCACGCCGACGGCCGCGACCAGCGAGGCCGCCGCGCCGATGCCGACGTGCGACTCCATCATCGAGCCTACGAAGGTGCCGAAACCGTGGCGCTGGGCGACGCCGAGCAGCTCGAGGGCGGGGGTGAGTCCGCCGCACTTGGCGAGCTTGACGTTGACCAGGTCGGCGGCGTCGCAGCGGATGATCTCGACGAGGTCCTCGAGGGTGAAAAGCGACTCGTCGGCCATGATCGGGGTGTCGACGTGAGCCGTCACGTGCGCCAGCCCGAGGACGTCATGCGCGGGCACCGGCTGCTCGACGACCTCGACGCCGACCCCGGCGTCCTCGAGGGCGTGGATCACCTCGATCGCGGTGAACGCGTCCCAGCCCTGGTTGGCATCCAGGCGCAGCCCGATGCCCGGCCCGACCGCGTCACGGACGGCCCGCACCCGCGCGACGTCGGTCGCGGCGTCGGTGCCGACCTTGAGCTTGAGGGTGGTGAACCCGTCGCTCACCCGGGCCCGCGCGGCCTCGGCGAGCCCGCTCGCGTCACCGGCCGCAAGGGTGACGTCGGTGCGGACACTGGTCGCGGTGCCGGCACCATCGGGTCGCCCGGCCTGCTGGGCGAGGTGGACCGCGAGCGGCACCCCGGCGCGGCGTGCGGCCAGGTCGTGGAGCGCGACATCGGCGGCCATCTTGGCCGAGCGGTTGCCGACCACGGCGCGCTGGATCAGTGGAGCGGTCTCGCTCGGGTCGGCCGGGGCCGCGACCAGGACGTCGGCCATCGGTCCGTCGAGGCAGGCCCGAGAGCCGGCCAGCGAGTCGCCGGTGACCTGCCAGACCTGGGGCGCCTCGCCCCAACCGATGCAGCCGTCGGTGTCGGTCAGGCGCACCAGCACCGTCTCGATGGTCGTCGTACGCCGCAGCGCGGTGACGAACGGTGTGTGGAGCGGCAGGCTCAGCAGGTGGGTCTCGACGCGCTCGATCCGCGGCCCGGTGCCGCCCGGACGACCCGTCATCGGCGCCGCTCCCACGCCTGGGCCGCGAGGTCGGCGATCCGCCGGTTGGCGTCGTCGTACGACACCCCGGCGAGGCGGGTCAGGACGACGAGCACGAACGGCTCGTGCCCGCCTCCGGCCGGGTCGGGGCCGGGACGCACGATGGCCATGTCGTGGGTGTGGTCGTCGATCCAGCCGGTCTTGTTGGCGATCGTCGTGCCCGCGGGCAGCTCGGGGAGCAGACCAGCCGGGATCGCGTCGCGGTAGTGCTGGCCGAGCAGCACCTGCTCGACCTTCGGCGGCGTGTGGGCCAGCAGCCGGCCGAGGTCGCGGGCCGTGACGACGTTGGAGATCCCCGCGCGCTGGGCGGGTGCGTCGTCGATGCCGCGCACGACCTGCGTCGCGTCGCTGCTCCCGGCGTCGCGCAGCACGGCGGCGACCTCGGCGAGGCCGACGTGCTCGAGCAGCACGTTGGTGGCGAGGTTGCCCGACAGCACCAGGGCACGCCGACGCAGCTCGCGCAGCGTCGTCCTCGTGCCGCGGCCGTCCCAGGTGGCGTCGTCCTGGTCGTCGTCGCGGTCGAGCACGTAGCGCTCCCCCGCGACCACCGAGTCGAAGTCGTCGTGCACGAGCACCTCGGCGTCGAGGTCAAGCTCGCCGCGCTGGTGCAGGCGCTCGGCTGCCTGGGCGATCGGCAGCTTCATCAGGCTCGCGGAGTACGCCGTCGCGTCGGCGTCCTGCTCCCACCAGGTCAAGCCGTCGAGCCCACCCAGCCAGAGCGCAACGAGGTCGGGTTCAGCCACGTGGTAACCCTAGGGTGTGACCAATCGCGTGCAGCACCTCCTCGGGGTCGAGATCCCCATCGTCCAGGCCCCCATGACCTACATCGCCCGCGCCGAGCTCGCCGCGGCGGTCTCCGAGGCCGGCGGCATGGGCATCATCGAGACCCTCACGCCCGAGGGCCAGGCCGACCTCAAGCGGGTGCGCGACCTCACCGACAAGCCGGTCGGGGCCAACCTGATGATCCAGGGCTGGAAGCACGACCCGTCGATCGTCGACGTCCTCGTCGAGGCCGGCGTCACCTACGTCGCCACATCAGCCGGCGACCCGGGCCTCTTCACCGAGCGGCTCAAGGACGCCGGCATCACCGTCTTCCACGTCGTCGGCAACCTGCGCGGTGCCCACAAGGCGGTCGACGCCGGCGTCGACGGCCTCGTCGTCGAGGGAGTCGAGGGCGGCGGCTTCAAGGGCACCCTGAGCCCCTCGACGATGGTGCTGCTCCCCCTCGTGGCCTCGCAGGTCGACGTCCCGATCATCGCGGCGGGAGGCATCTGCGACGCCACCACGATGGCGGCGGCCTTCGTGCTCGGCGCCGAGGGCGTGCAGATGGGCACCCGGATGCTGGCCACCATCGAGGCCGGGGTGCACCAGAACTTCAAGGACGCGATCATCGCCGCCGGAGACGACGGCACCACGCTGCTCAGCGTGCCCGGCAACCCGACGATGCGAGTGCTGCGCAACGACCTCGGCGCCAGCGCCACCCCCGACAGCGCCAAGCTGCTCGGCCGGATCACCGACCTCTACTTCGAGGGTGACATGGAGGCCAGCGTCGCCAACACCGGCCAGGTGTCCTCCCGCATCGAGGGCGTCCTGCCGGTGGCCGACGTCGTCCGAGGCATGTGGGACGGCGCCCAGGCGGCGTTGGAGGCCGGGCGCGCACGCCTGGGCTGAGGCCCCTGGCAGCTGGGAGCACCGGTCCCTCAGCGGATCCGACCGCCGAAGCGCGGCGGCCTGTACGACGCGCACGTGCCGCTTGCACCCTGGGCGAAGCGCGGCCGGATGTCGCACACCCGACGCATCTGGTCCCTCGCGTCCGGCCGCAGCAGCCATCCCTTGCGCACCGCTCGGTTCGTGGCCCGCTTCATCAGCCACTGGTAGCGGGAGAACGTCTCGTAGCGGAACTGGATCTCGTCGTCGCTGAAGGGCACCGTGATGCCGCCGAGGTTGCAGGCGGTGCTCTCGTAGGTCGCGACCGGCACCTCCATCGGCGCGAGCCGGATGCCGCCGAGCGTGTTGTGGTCGGCGTCGCGGGCCAGCGCTCCGTCGACGAACTCGTAGCGCGGCGTCAGCGGTGGCCGGCGTCCGGTGCGCACCCAGCGGTTCAGCTGGTGCAGCGCCGTGGAGACGACGTAGTGGTTGGGCATCGTGACCCCGGCAACGGTGCACGCCGCCATGAGCGGAGCGGGAACCTGGCCGTAGTTGCCGGCCTCGTCGATCAGCTCGCGGAAGCCCGCCCGGTTGCGCGGCGGTTGTCCGGCGACGCGAGCGCTCTGGCCCTTCACCTGCTGCACGCCGATGAAGTAGTCGGAGTGGCCGGCGCCGGCGACCTCCCAGAGCCGGTAGCGACGGTCCTTCGTGGGCGGCGAGGGGTCGGCCTCCCGGTCGGCGAGGAGGTGGAGCACGGGGACGTCGAGCGGTGCGTCGAAGGTCTTGCCACCGCCGCCGTGGATGAGGAACCCGTCGATCGCTGCTGCGTCGCGCTGGTGGTCGTTGACGTAGGCGTAGAGCCGGCTGGCCGACTGCGACTGACCCGCCGCCAGCACGCGCCTGACCCGCAGACCGGGCATCGGGTCGAGCCCCTCTCCTGCACCGCGAAGTGCTCGAGCGACCTGGGTGAACATGTCGGGCGCCCAGTCGTCGCCCGGGTGGGAGATCGCTGCGTAGCGCACCGGGTCGAAGACCTTGGGTGTGAGCGGCGAGCAGCACAGCCCGGCCGCCTGGGCGCTGACGTGCACGAACGCGAAGCCCTCGCGCAGCAGCATCTCGCGCGCCTCGAGGCTGTCGACGGCGTTCTCGAACTGCGCCGTCACGTTGACCCAGTCGAGCATGACGGTGCCGTTGAAGTCGCGCTGCTCACGCGGTCGGGTGACGATGATCCGGGTGACGTACGGCGCCGGGGCGCCGTCGAGCCGGACCGCCATGCCCGACACGAAGTACTCCTCCTGCTCGTAGCCGAACGGCTTCAGCCGGTGCCAGGAGTCCCACAGCGGATGACCTCGCAGCCCGTCGGGCGGGCTCGTGAGCAGCGGCGCCCCGTCGCTCGCCCCTCGCGCGACCTCTAGGTCAGGCCCCCCGACGGGCGCCCCGACCGGCAGGGTGGGCGCAGGTTGCTGGGCCACGACCGGTCCGGCCACGATCAGCAGACCGGCCAGCAGTGGCGGGAGGAGCAATGAAGAGCGAAAGAATGTCACATATGACGTAACGTCGATCACACGCCGGGGTTACGCCTTCTCGCGCTCCCGGGCGACCGCTTCCTCGAGGCCCTTGGCCGCCAGCCGGTCGGCGCGCTCGTTGCCGGGGTCGCCGGCGTGGCCCTTGACCCAGTGCCAGGTCACGTCGTGCTCCTCGACTGCAGCCTTGAGCCGCTTCCAGAGGTCGACGTTCTTGACCGGCTGCTTGGCCTTGGTCTGCCAGCCGTTGCGCTCCCACCCCTCGACCCACGAGGTGATGCCACTGCGCACGTAGGTGGAGTCGGTGTAGAGGTCGACCCGCACCCGCCGCTTGAGCACGCCCAACGCCTCGATCGGAGCGGTGAGCTCCATGCGGTTGTTGGTCGTCTCCCCGGCCTCGCCGCCACAGAGCTCGAGCTCGTGACTGCCTTGGCGGAGCAGGGCGCCCCAGCCTCCGGGTCCGGGATTGGGGATGCAGGCGCCGTCGGTGTGGATCGTGACGACGTCGTCGCTCACTCGACGACGACCTCGACCCGCTGGAACTCCTTGAGCTCGGTGTAGCCGGTGGTGGCCATCGAGCGCCGCAGCGCACCGATGAGGTTCATCGTGCCGTCGGCGACGCGCGAGGGCCCGAAGAGGACCTCCTCGAGCGTGCCCACCTGGTCGAACTGCACGCGCTGACCGCGCGGCAGGTCGGCGTGGTGCGCCTCGGCGCCCCAGTGGAAGCCACGGCCCGGGGCGTCGGTCGCGCGCGCGAAGGGCGAGCCGACCATGACGGCGTCGGCGCCACAGGCGATGGCCTTGGCGAGGTCGCCGGACTTGCCGATCGAGCCGTCGGCGATCACGTGCACGTAGCGTCCGCCGGACTCATCGAGGTAGTCGCGTCGTGCGGCGGCTACGTCGGCGATGGCGCTGGCCATCGGGACGGCCACGCCGAGCACGGTGCGGGTCGTGTGAGCGGCTCCGCCGCCGAAGCCGACAAGGACGCCGGCCGCACCGGTGCGCATGAGGTGCAGGGCTGCCTGGTGGGTCGCGCAGCCACCCACGATGACCGGCACGTCGAGCTCGTAGATGAACTCCTTGAGGTTGAGCGGCTCGGCCTGCGAGGAGACGTGCTCGGCCGAGACGGTGGTGCCCCGGATGACGAACATGTCGACGCCGCCGTCGACGACGGCCTTGGCGAACTCCTGGGTGCGCTGCGGCGAGAGCGAGCCCGCCACGGTGACCCCGGCGGCACGGATCTCGCGCAGCCGCTCGGTGCTCAGCTCGGCCTTTACCGGCTCGGTGTAGATCTCCTGCATGCGCACGGTCGCCTCGATGCCCTGGAGGCCGGCGACCTCCTCGAGGAGCCCGGTCGGGTCCTCGTAGCGGGTCCAGAGACCTTCGAGGTTGAGCACGCCGAGGCCACCGAAGTTGCCCAACGCGATCGCCGTGGCCGGCGACATCACGGAGTCCATCGGCGCCGCGAGCACCGGCAGCGAGAAGCGGTAGGCATCGATCTGCCAGTCGGTGCTGACTTCCTCGGGGTCACGGGTGCGCCGGGAGGGCACGATCGCGATGTCGTCGAAGGAGTAGGCACGCCGGCCGCGCTTGGCCTGGCCGATCTGGATCTCGGTCATGGTCGGCAGTTTCCCACGCCCGACCGGCACCCTCACACTCGGTGGACCAGACCATGTATCGCAAACGGCCACCGCAGGACAAACATGGCATGGTGCGGACCACGGATGCACTGCAGGCGCGGGCCACGACGCCGGAGGCAGCCACGTCGCGTCGCCCGACCGTCCGCGGCAGCCACGCGGTGCTCGTCACGATCACGCGGGAGGGTCGGTCCTGATGGCCCCGGCAGTCAGATCAGCAGCGGTCATCGGCGGGTCGGTGGCCGGGTCGGCGAGTGCGCTGTTGCTGGCGCGCGCCGGCTGGGCAGTCACCCTGGTGGAGCCTGGGCTGCCCGACCTGCTCGAACCCGGGGCGCAACCGACGTCTCGTCGTGGCGCACCGCAGGCCATCCATGCCCACGGTTTCGGGTCCCGCTCGCGC
>NZ_JAXMNS010000121.1:0-9131 GCF_034670285.1 Nocardioides sp.
GATGCAGGTCTACACCGGCGACCTCGGCTACGACGACGGCCGGCCGCAGTCGGTCTACCTGCTCGAGACCGAGCGGGCCGACCAGGTGCTCAAGGCCGACGGGCAGCCCTACCGTCTCGACCTGCGGATGGGGGAGACCGCGACCCTGCCCGACGGGCTCGGCACCGTCTCCTTCGAGGGCGTCGAGCCCTGGGTGCGCATCCAGATCAGCCAGAGTCCCGGCAAGCTCATCGCGCTCGGCGGGGTCGTGCTGGCCCTGATCGGGCTGCTCGGCTCGCTGTTCATCCGTCCGCGACGCCTCTGGGTGAGGGCTCGTCGGGAGTCGGGTGTCACCATGGTGGAGGTGGCCGCGCTCGACCGTTCGGGCGGTGGCGACGTCGGCGAGGTGCTCGCCTCCGTGGTCGCCGAGCTGCGCGGCTCCGTCACGAGCCGACCCGAGCCAGACCCCAGCCCGACCCCGAACGAGGAGCATGACGAGCGACCATGACTGACACTGCGTGGGAGACCCTCAGCAACCAGGCGATCGGGGTCGCCGGCATCTTCTACTTCATCGCCCTGATGGTGCACCTCGCCGAGTGGGCGTCGCTGCGGGCGCCGAAGGCGGTGCGTGAGGCGGCCCGCTCCGAGGACGTCGCTGCGTCCGGCTCGGTCGCTGTGGCGACCGGTCCTGCTCCCGAGCTCGACGCGGCGCGAAGCGGTCGGGTCGACTTCCTCGGCCGTCTCGGCGTGATCCTCACCGCCATCGCGGCTGCCGCGCACTTCGTGTCGCTGCTCGGGCGCGGCCTCGCCGCCGACCCCAACCGGGTGCCGTGGGGCAACATGTACGAGTTCACGGTCTCTGGCGCCTTCTTCGTCACGCTCATGTATCTCGTGCTGCTGCGCAAGTACGGCCTGCAGTGGATGGCGCCGATCGTCACCGGCTTCGTCGTGTCGGTGCTGATGGTGGCCGTGATCTGGCTGCACTCCGAGGTCGCCCCGCTGACCGAGGCCCTCGACTCCTACTGGCTCGTCATCCACGTCGTCTCGGCCGTCATCGCCACCGGCGCCTTCACCCTCGGCGGCATCGCCTCCATGATGTACCTCGTCAAGATGCGCGTCGGCGAGACCACGACCGGCCCGATGTCACGTGTGCCGTCGCTCGCCGCGCTCGACCGGACGGCGTACCGGGTGCACGCCTTCGCCTTCCCGGTGTGGACCTTCGCGGTGCTCATCACCGGCCCGATCTGGGCGCACGAGGCCTGGTCGCGCTACTGGAACTGGGACCCCAAGGAGGTGTGGGCGTTCATCACCTGGGTCGTCTACGCCGCCTACCTCCACGCCCGCGCGACAGCCGGGTGGAAGGGCCGCAATGCCGCGATCCTCGCCCTCATCGGCCTGGCGACCCTGTGGTTCAACTTCATCGGCATCAACTACTTCTCGACCTCCTCGCAGCACTCCTACGCGCTGGAGGCCCCGGTCACCCCGGCCGTGGTGGTGGCCGCTCCGATCGACCCCGGCGTCCCCCTGCGATAGTCCCTGACGAAGTGGTCCCTCCGACACGCTTGGAGGGGCCACTTCGTCGTTTCTGACGGTGCCTCGCCGCGGTCAGTCGTCGGCGAGGGCGGTGGCGAGGTCACCGATCGCCTCGAGCGGGGCGTCGTACCCGGGGAAGTAGCAGCAGACCCGGTCGGCGGAGCCGCCGAAGCGGCGCTTGGCCTCGGCAGCGCACTGCTCGGGGGTGCCGCGGACGGCGATCGTCTCGATCATCTCGTCGGAGACGAGGTCCATCATCTTCATGATGTCGCCGGTCTTGGAGAGGGCGTTGAGCTCGGGCTGGAGGTCACCCCAGCCCTCGGCGTCGAGCACCGGGCGGTAGGCCGGCGTCGAGCCGTAGAAGGCGAGCAAGCCGCGTACGCCGAGGTCGGCGGCCGCCTGCTCCTCGGGGGTGCGACCCATCGCCGTGATCGCCTGCGGGTAGATCGCCACCGACTCGCGCCCGCCCTTCTCGAGGCCCTCGGCGACCGCGACCAGGGTGCGCTCCTCGAAGTGGCGCTTGGTGTTGAAGGGCATTACGAGCAGGCCGTCGGCCACCTCGGCCGCCGTGCGCGTCATCAGCGGACCGAGGGCACCGAGCAGCACCGGCGGGGGGCCGTAGGGGTTCGGGCCGGGCACGAAGGTCGGCGGCATGAGTGTGTGCCGGGTGTGCTCGCCGCGGAAGTCGAGCCGGGTGCCGTCCTGCCACGACGTGAGGATCGCCTTGACCGCGAGCACGATCTCGCGCATCCGGGCCGCCGGCGGACTCCAGGTGGCGCCGTACCGCTTCTCGATGTGGGGCTGGATCTGCGAGCCGAGCCCGAGCCGGAAGCGGCCCTTGCTCATCAGCTGGAGGTCCCACGCGGCGTTGGCCAGGTGCATGGGGCTGCGCGGCATGGCGATCGCGACGTTGGTCATCAGGTCGGTCTCGACCACGCCCGCGGCCGAGGCCAGCGGGAGGAAGACGTCGTGGGGGCCCTCGAAGGTGAAGAGCCCAGCAATCCCGGTGCCGGCGAGGTCGCGGGCGCGGTCGGCGACGAGATCGGGGCGGGCGTCGAGCTGGACGTCGAGGAGCATAAGAGCCATCTTAGAACGTGTTCTAGTTATTGGGGAAGGTGTCTGCCAGATGGCGGGGTCCCTAGGGTGTGCGGCCGCGCGAAAGGAGGGGTCCGACCGCGAAGATCCCGACGGGGCGAGATAGTCCCTGACGAAATGGCCCCTGATCGGCCTCGATAGGGGCCATTTTGTCAGGGACTATCTCGCGCTCCACTCGAAATGGCCGACGGCCCGGACCGAACGCCTTCACAGGCGCCCGACCGGGCCGTCGTACGTGCGGGTGGTGCTGGGGGACTACTTGGGCTTCTTGTTGCGCGAGGCGGTGCGGCCGCGCTCGTTGGCGTCGAGCACGACCTTGCGGATGCGGTGCATCTCGGGAGTCACCTCGACGCACTCGTCGTCGCGGCAGAACTCCAGGCACTGCTCGAGCGACAGCTTGCGCGGCGGGACGAGCTTCTCGAAGTTGTCGGAGGTGGCGGAGCGGATGTTGGTCTGCGCCTTCTCCTTGGTGATGTTGACGTCCATGTCGTCGGCGCGGGAGTTCTCGCCGATGATCATGCCCTCGTAGACCTCGGTGGTGGGGTCGACGAACATCGTGCCCCGCTCCTGCAGGTTGGTCATGGCGTACGCCGTGGCGGCACCCTTGCGGTCGGCGACGAGCGAGCCGTTGATGCGCGAGCGGATCTCGCCGGCCCAGGGCTCGTAGCCGTCGGAGATGCCGTGGGCGATACCGGTGCCGCGGGTGTCGGTGAGGAACTGGGTGCGGAAGCCGATCAGGCCACGCGCGGGCACCATGAACTCCATGCGGACCCAGCCGGTGCCGTGGTTGGTCATCGACTCCATGCGGCCCTTGCGGCTCGCGAGCAGCTCGGTGACGGTGCCGAGGTACTCCTCGGGGGCGTCGATGGTCAGGCGCTCGAACGGCTCGTGCAGCTTGCCGTTGACCTCCTTGGTGACCACCTGCGGCTTGCCGACGGTGAGCTCGAAGCCCTCACGACGCATCTGCTCGACCAGGATGGCCAGCGCGAGCTCGCCGCGGCCCTGGACCTCCCAGGCGTCGGGACGCTCGGTGGGCAGGACGCGGAGCGAGACGTTACCGATCAGCTCCTGGTCGAGACGGTCCTTGACCAGACGCGCGGTGACCTTGGAGCCCTTGACCTTGCCGACGAGCGGCGAGGTGTTGGTGCCGATGGTCATCGAGATGGCCGGCTCGTCGACGTGGATGAGCGGCAGCGCGACGGGGTTCTCGACGTCGGCGAGGGTCTCGCCGATGGTGATGTCGGGGATACCGGCGATGGCGACGATGTCACCGGGGCCGGCGGACTCGCCGGGCTTGCGCTCGAGGCCCTCGGTGATGAGGAGCTCGGTGATCTTGACGTTCTTGACCTCACCGTCGCGACGCATCCACGCGACCTGCTGGCCCTTCTTCAGCGTGCCCTGGTGGATCCGGACCAGCGCGAGGCGGCCGAGGAAGGGCGAGGCGTCGAGGTTGGTGACGTGGGCCTGCAGCGGGGCGCCCTCGGTGTAGGACGGGGCCGGGATCGTGTCGAGGATCGTCTTGAAGAGCGGCTCGAGGTTGTCGCCCTCGGGCATCGTGGCGTTCTCGGGCTGGACGAGGCTGGCGATACCGGCGCGGCCCGAGGCGTAGACGACGGGGAAGTCGAGCGCCTCCTGGCTGTGCGACTCGTCGAGGAGGTCCATGAAGAGCTCGTAGGTCTCGTCGACGACCTCGGCGATGCGGGCGTCACCACGGTCGGTCTTGTTGACGACCAGGATCACCGGCATGTCGGCGTTGAGCGCCTTGCGCAGCACGAAGCGGGTCTGGGGGAGCGGGCCCTCGGAGGCGTCGACGAGGAGCACGATGCCGTCGACCATGGACAGGCCGCGCTCGACCTCGCCACCGAAGTCGGCGTGGCCGGGGGTGTCGATGATGTTGATGACCATCGGCTGGCCGCCACCGGCGGGTCCCTCGTAGTGGACCGCGGTGTTCTTCGCGAGGATCGTGATGCCCTTCTCGCGCTCCAGGTCGCCGGAGTCCATGACCCGGTCGGCCACGCTCTCGGCCTGGTGCTCGGTGAAGGCACCGGCTTGACGGAGCATGGCGTCGACCAGGGTGGTCTTGCCGTGGTCGACGTGGGCGACGATCGCGACGTTGCGCAGGTCGGAGCGGAGGGTAGACATGAACGTACGACGTCGCTTTCGTTGGGGATCAGGGGCCCGAACGGGCTCGGCGAGTCTACTGGCGAGGCGCGCCGCTGCCCGCATCGTCGGTGCTGCGACCTTGGCGACACCAACGATGCAGGACCGAGGAAGTGGCGATCAGCCGGCCAGCGAGCCGCCGAAGATCTGCCACGCCAGCAGCGACTTCGCGGCCAGGCTCAGCACGAGGTAGACCTTCTCGCCGTAGGCATAGCTGCGCCACGGGCCGATCTCCTTGTACTGCAGGTACTGGTTGAGCCCGAAGCTCATGAAGAAGATGAACAGCGAGATGAAGATGCCGAGCACGAAGCCCGGCACCGTCTCGGCACCCAGCAGGTTGACGAGGATCGCGATCCACGGCGCGATGCCGGCGACCGTCCCGAACCAGAACGGCACCATCGTCGTGTGCTCGCGGCCCGGAGGGTTCATCGCCTCCTGGATCCAGCCGAAGAAGATCATCGCCATGTTGGCGCCGATGATCACGATGATCGTGGCGATGTCGGTGATCCCGTTGTAGAACCCGATGAGCACGATCATGATCGTGGCGCTGAAGGAGTACTCGATCCAACGGATGCGGTTGATGCCGCGGCGCAAGTCGGCCTCGTAGCGTCCGCGCAGGACCGTGCCGATGAGGAAGTGGTCGATGGCCGCGAGCGCCAGGAAGACCGCGATGGCCAAGCCGATGCCGACGTCGAAGAGCGCCTCCGGAGCAGGGGCCTCGGTGCCGGGCGGGCCCGTCGGGAACGTCGAGGTCACCGTGATGGCGAACGAGCTCGCCAGGAGGAGGACTGCAATCGCCTGGGCGGCGTGGAGGACGGAGAGCGCGATGTTCCACCGGCGCAGGTTCGCCAGCCGGTCGTCGGTCACGCCGCTGGCGATCGTCGTCGAGGACGAGGGTGAGGTGCTCATGCAGCGAGTCTGCCGCACCTTGGGGTCCGTGGCCGATGACCTCTGGCGTGTGTCGGCGCTCTCGGGTTGTCTGGGGTCATGTCTCTCGGGACCCCACACCACTGCTCCTTCGTGCCGCCGTACCTCATCCGGCGTCTCGGCCTGCTCGCCGACGCCGACCTCGACGACCGGCTCCGCACGTCCCGGGCCGAGGCCACAGCACCGTCCCGCGACGTGCCCACGCCGCCCACCCTGCTTGGGCAGCCCGCCTGGACCGTGCACACCGCCGACCAGACCACCACGCTCCCGGGGCGACCGGTCCGTGCTGCCGGGCAGCCCGCCACCGGCGACGAGGCCGTCGACGAGGCGGCCGTCGGCATCAGTGGGGCCCTCGCGCTCTTCGCCGAGGTCTACGGCCGCGCGTCGTACGACGACCAGGGGATCCCGGTGAGCCTGACCGTCCACTTCGGGCGCGACTACCCCAACGCCTTCTGGGACGGCACCCAGCTGGTGTTCGGCGACGGCGACGGGGTGGTCTTCGACCGCTTCACGCGCCCGGTCGACGTGCTGGCCCACGAGCTCACCCACGCGGTCATCGAGCGCAGCGCCGGTCTGGTCTACCGCGACCAGCCCGGGGCGCTCAACGAGTCGTTGGCCGACGTGTTCGCCACCTGCTTCAAGCAGCGACTCCTCGGCCAGCTCGCCGTCGATGGCGACTGGCTGATCGGCGCCGAGCTGTTCTTGCCCGGGGTCGCGGCGCGGGGACTGCGTGACCTGCGGGCGCCGGGCACGGCGTACGACGACCCACGGCTCGGCCGTGACCCGCAGCCGGGCCACCTCGACGACTACGTGAGCGGACCCGACGACAACGGCGGGGTCCACATCAACTCCGGGATCCCCAACCGTGCGTTCCACCTCGCGGCGATCGCGCTCGGCGGCTCGTCGTGGGAGGGAGCCGGTCGCATCTGGTACGACGCGATGGTCGGCGGCGAGGTGGGCCCCGAGACCGACTTCGTCGGGTTCGCGGCCGCCACGGTCGCGGCCGCCGGGCCCCACGCCGCCGAGGTCGCCGGGGCCTGGGCCGAGGTGGGGGTCCGGACGGGCGACGACATCCGGGTCTCGCAGTCGGCCCCGATCCCGGCTTCGATCCCGGCCTCGACCGAAGGCGCGCCTGGTGCGGGCGTGGTGCGCGTGCAGCGCTCCGGCGGGTTCGCCGGACGCACGACCCAGGCCAGCGTGGCGCTGTCCGATCCCGCGGTGGGCGGCGAGCTGAGCGGGTTGGTGGCGCGGGTCGAGGCAGGCGGGCTGCCCAGCAGCGCAGCCCCCACCCGGCCCGACATGTTCTGCTACGACCTCGACGTCTGCGGCACTCGCGCCCGGGTGCCCGAGCACCTGCTCACCGACGACCTGCGCCGCCTGGTCGACCTCGTGCTCGGCGCTGGGGAGGGTTAGTCGGACGACTTCTCGGGCAGCACCCGGTGCACCTTGTGCTGGGCGGCCTGCGCGCGCGGGCGGATCACGAGCTCGTCGACGCTCACGTGGGCGGGCCGGGTGACCATCCAGCTGATCGCGTCGGCGACGTCCTCGGCCACGAGCGGCTCGGCCACACCGGCGTACACCGCGTCGGCCGCTGACTGGTCGCCGTCGAAGCGCACCAGCGCGAACTCGTCGGTGCGCACCATCCCCGGGGCGATCTCGACGACCCGCACCGGCTGGTCGAAGAGCTCGAGGCGCAAGGTCTCGGTCACGACCTGGGTGCCGTGCTTGGCCGCGGTGTAGCCGCCGCCGCCCTCGTAGGCGATGCGTCCGGCGGTGGAGCCGACGTTGCAGATGATCCCGGCCGGCGCTGCCAGCAGGGCCGGCAGCAGGGCGCGGGTGACCTGCACCAGCCCGATCACGTTGACGTCGTACATCTGGCGCCACTCCTCGACGTCCGCCTGGGCGACGGGGCTCGCGCCGAAGGCGCCGCCGGCGTTGTTGACGAGCACGTCGAGGCGCCCGCCGAGGTCCTCGATCGTCGCGGCCAGGGCGGCGACCGAGTCGGCATCGGTGACGTCACAGGTGACTGCGGTGCCGCCGATCTCCTCGGCCAGCGCGCTCACGCGCTCGGTGCGGCGCGCGGCGCACACGACGTGGAACCCCTCCGCATGCAGGGCCCGGGCGGTGGCGGCCCCGATCCCGCTGCTGGCTCCGGTGACGACGGCGGTACGGCGGCTGCTCATGGTGCCCATTCTGCTGCAGGCTGGTGCAGGCTGTGGTGGCCGGGGAATCATCGCGTGGCGAGGATGGTTGACCCGACCGGACCACGCCGGGTCCGACGGACCGAAGGAGTGCTCATGGAGGATCTGCGTCGCGTGGCGATGATCAGCCTGCACACCTCCCCGCTCCACCAGCCCGGCACCGGCGACGCGGGCGGGATGAACGTCTACGTCGTCGAGCTCAGCCGTCGGCTCGCGGCCCGCGGCGTGCAGGTCGACATCTTCACCCGCGCCACCAGCTCGAGTCTGCCGCCGATCGTGCCGCTGGCCGATGGGGTGTGGGTGCGCCACATCCACGCCGGGCCGTTCGAGGGCCTCACCAAGCACGAGCTGCCCGGGCAGCTGTGCGTCTTCGCCCGCGAGGTGCTGCGCACCGAGGCGGCGCACCCGGTCGGCCACTACGACGCCGTGCACGCCCACTACTGGCTCTCCGGCCAGGTCGGCGCGCTCGCCCGCGACCGGTGGGGCGTGCCGCTGATCCACAGCATGCACACGATGGCGAAGGTGAAGAACGACGCGCTGGCCGCGTCCGACACCCCGGAGCCGGACGCCCGCGTGATCGGCGAGGAGCAGGTGGTCGAGGCGGCCGACGTGCTCATCGCCAACACCGACCTCGAGGCCAAGCAGCTCATCAACCTGTACGACGCCGACCCCGGGCAGGTCGAGGTCGTCCACCCCGGCGTCGACCTCGACGTCTTCCAGCCCCGCACCGGTGTCCGGGCCGGGCTGGGACTGCCCGACGACGCGCTGGTGCTCCTCTTCGCCGGGCGCATCCAGCCGCTCAAGGCGCCCGACGTGCTGGTGCGAGCCGTGGCCGTGCTCCTCGAGCGCGACCCGAGCCTCCGCTCGCGTCTCGTGGTCCCGATCGTCGGGGGGCCCTCGGGCACCGGGCTCGACCGTCCCGCTGCGCTCTCGGCCCTGGTCGACGAGCTCGGGCTGGGTGACGTCGTGCGGTTCGTGCCGCCGGTCGATCAGGCCGAGCTGGCCCTCTGGATGGCGGCGGCGACCGTCGTCGCAGTGCCGTCGTACAACGAGTCCTTCGGGCTGGTCGCCGCCGAGGCCCAGGCGTGTGGCACCCCGGTCGTCGCCGCGGCGGTCGGCGGCCTCACGACCGTCGTGCGCGACGGGCACAGTGGGCTCCTGCTCGACACCCACGAGCCGCGCGACTGGGCGGCCGCGCTGGGTCGCGTGATCGGTGACCCCGACCTGCACGCCCGG
>NZ_JAXMNS010000122.1:0-9128 GCF_034670285.1 Nocardioides sp.
GTGCGGTGCGCGCGGCCGGCGTATCGAGATGTGGTGAGGTGCGCGCCTGCGTCTCCCGGGTGGGCGTCTCGATACGCCGGCCCGCTCCTTCGTCGCGTGGCCGGCTACTCGACGACCAGTGAGGCGCGTGGCCGGCTACTCGACGACCGGAGGCGTTGAGGCGGTGCCGTGGCGGCCCGCGCCGCCGGCGAAGCGACCGGCGCCGGTGAGGGTCTCGCCGGAGCCGATGGTGTCGAGGCCCCGGGCGAGCTCGTTGCGCATCGCGTCGTCCTCGGAGAGGTCCCACTGCTCGAGGGCGGAGAGTCGGTCGTTGCGCAGGCAGCGCTGCGGGAGGGCCGCGAGGTCGTGCGCGAGGGTGACGGCCTCGGTCAGGGCCTTGCCCGGGGCGGTGACCCGGTTGGCGAGGCCGATGCGCTCGGCCTCGACCCCGTCGATGCCGCGGCCGGTGAGGATCAGGTCCATCGCTCGGCTGTGCCCGATCAGGCGGGGGAGCCGGACCGTGCCGAGGTCGATCAACGGCACGCCGAAGCGACGGCAGTAGACGCCGAGCGTCGCATCCGAGGCGACCACCCGCAGGTCGGCCCAGAGGGCGAGCTCGAGGCCGCCAGCGACGGCGGCGCCCTCGATCGCGGCGATGACCGGGACGTGGGTGCGCAGACGCGTCGGGCCCATCGGCCCGCGTCCGTCGGCACTCAGCCCACCCGCGTCGTCGAGGCGGTCGCCCTCGGAGAGTGCCTTGAGGTCGGCTCCGGCGCAGAAGGTCCCTCCCGCGCCGGTCAGCACGATCACGGCCACCGACTCGTCGGCGTCGGCCTTCTCGACGGCCTCCGCCAGGGCGAGGGCGGTGGTGGAGTCGACGGCGTTGCGGCGCTCGGGACGGTCGAGGGTGATGACGGCGACCGGGCCGTCGTACGACGTCACGACGGAGGTGGGGGAGGGGCTCATGCGACTCACCGTAAATCTCTTGTGAGCAGCGGGGTCGCGATCTACGCTTCTAGGACACGGAAAGGAGGTGGTCCTGATAATGCATTCTTCCAGGACGAGTGAGGTGGCTGCGCTCTAGCAGCCCGGCATCACGGAGGAGGGATCTCCTCCGAGGCTGCTGGCGAATCCCACGCAGTCACCCGACCCGCAGGCGAACCCGGAATCACGTCCCCGGGGGCGGCCTCGGATCCGCGAGGATCCGGGCCACGCCTGCGGGTTGTCCCTTTTTCGGAGACCGAGGTCACGGTCGCTGTTAGTTGTGCGTAGCAACTATTCAGCCGTATGGTTGTCACCGACAACTTATAGAATCCCCGAGAGCAGACTTGTGACCCAGCAACACCCCGCGCCCGCAGCGCCTGCCTCCCCAGCCGTGGCTGTCGAGCCGATGACCCACCGCGAGGTGATGGAGGCGCTCAGCGGGCTGCTGCTCGCGATGTTCGTCGCCATGCTCTCGAGCACGGTGGTCACCAATGCCCTGCCGCGGATCGTGACCGATCTCGAGGGCACGCAGTCCGGCTACACGTGGGTGGTGGTCTCGACGCTGCTCGCCATGACCGCGACCACCCCGATCTGGGGCAAGCTCGCCGACCTCTTCAGCAAGAAGATGCTCGTGCAGTCGGCGCTCGTGATCTACACGGTCGGCTCGCTGATCGCGGCCTTCGCGCCGAGCATGGGGGTCCTGATCGGCGGCCGGGTGGTGCAGGGCATCGGTGTCGGTGGCCTCACCGCGCTGGTCCAGGTCGTGATCGCCTCGATGGTCTCCCCACGCGAGCGAGGCCGCTACTCCGGCTACATCGGTGCGGTCTTCGCCGCGGCGACCGTCAGCGGCCCCCTCATCGGTGGACTGGTCGTCGACAGCCCGTTCGGGTGGCGCGGCTGCTTCTTCGTGGGCCTGCCGTTCGCGGCGTTCGCCTTCTACGTGCTCCAGCGCCGTCTGCACCTGCCCGTCGTCCGCCGCGACGTCTCGATCGACTACCTCGGCGCCACCCTCATCATGGGCGGTGTCAGCGTGCTGCTGATCTGGGTGTCGCTCGCGGGCTCGTCGTTCGCCTGGGCCTCGACCACCACCGCCCTGCTCGTCGTCAGCGGCGTCGTCCTCGTGGTGGCCGCGCTGTACGTCGAGGCGTACGTCGCCGCCGACCCGGTCATCCCGCTGCGCCTCTTCCGTGACCGCACCGTCGCCCTGGCCACCGCGGCCTCGGCGATGGTCGGGGTGGCGATGTTCGCCGCCACCGTCTACCTCAGCCAGTACTTCCAGCTCTCCCGCGGACTGAGCCCGACCGCCGCCGGCCTGATGTCGATCGCGATGGTCGGCGGGCTGCTCGTGTCGAGCATCGCCAGCGGGCGCATCATCAGCGCCACCGGCGTCTGGAAGCGGTGGCTGGTGGGCGGGATGGTGCTCGTGGTCGTCGGTCTCGTGCTGCTCAGCACGATCGATGCCGAGACCCCGCTCGTGGCGGTCGGGGTCTTCATGGCTGTGGTCGGCGTCGGGCTGGGCGCGACGATGCAGAATCTCGTCCTGGCGGTGCAGAACAACGTCCGGCTCCAGGACCTCGGCGCCGCCAGCTCGGTCGTGGCGTTCTTCCGCTCGCTCGGCGGTTCGGTCGGTGTCTCGGTGCTCGGCGCCATCCTCTCGACCCAGGTCTCCGACACGGTGCGCACCGGGCTCGCCGCTCGAGGCGTGACCCAGACCGAGCACGAGAGCAGCTCGATCCCTGATCTCTCCGCCCTGCCGGGCCCGGTGCGCGACCTCTACGAGCACGCCTTCGGCACAGCGGTCGGACACATCTACCTGGTCGCGGTTCCTTTTGCGATCCTTGCCCTCGTGTGTGTGCTGCTCATCAAGGAGGTCCCGTTGCGGACGACGCTGGACGACGCTGTCGCGGGGCCGCCGCGATGACGCGCGACGACACCCTGCGCGCCTTGGAGCAGGAGGTCGGCGTGATGATCCGCCGGGTTCGCCGCGTGATCGGCATCCGTGCGCAGATGGTGCACCCCGACCTCCAGCCCGCGGCCTACCTGCTGCTCTCGTCGATCGCCGACAGTGGTCCGGTGCGGGCCTCGGAGCTGGTCGAGCGCTTCGACACCGACAAGGGTGCGATCAGCCGCCAGGTCAGCCACCTGCTCGAGCTCGAGCTGCTCGCGAAGGAGAAGGACCCGGCCGACGCCCGGGCCTCGCTGGTCTCGGTCACCGACGAGGCGAGGAGTCGGATGGCCGACGTCGTCGAGCACCGGCACAAGCTCTTCGCCGAGGGTCTCTCGGAGTGGAGCGAGGCCGAGCTCGAGGGCTTCGTGAAGGACCTCGGCCGCTACAACACCGCTCTCAACGAGGCCAGCGGGCTCTGACCCCGGCCCGGACGACCGCGCGGCGTGGGGTCAACGCAGCCACACGGCGGTGTCGGCCGGCAGCCGGTCGGACACCGGTCCGCTCGTCAGGACGACATCACCCGCGGGAAGCTCGACGTCGGCGTCGCCGCAGTTGAGCACGACGCGGAGGTCGCCGCGGGTCACGGTCAGCAGGTCGCCCTCGACGCTCACGTCGACGCCGTCCGCCGGGGACAACGTACGACGGGCGGCCAGGGCGCGGCGGTAGAACTCGAGCGTGGAGTCCTCGTCGCCGGTCTGGGCCTCCGCCGTCAGCGGCGCCCAGTCGTCGGGCTGCGGGATCCAGGGCTGGTCGTCGCCGGGGCCGAAGCCGTACGGCGCGCTCGTGCCCGACCAGGGGATCGGCACCCGGCAGCCGTCGCGGCCGACCTCTCCGGTGCGGAACCACGACGGATCCTGACGGTCCTCGGGCGCGACGTCGACCTGCTCGAGGCCGAGCTCCTCGCCCTGGTAGAGGTACGACGAGCCCGGCAGCGCGAGCATCGTGAGCGTGGCAGCGCGAGCCCGGGACAGCCCGGCCTGCCCGCCGCCGTACCGCGTGACGTGGCGGATGACGTCGTGGTTGCTGAGCACCCAGGTCGGGCTGGCGTCGACGTCGGCGAGGGCGGCGAAGGTGCCGGTGATGACGTCGGCGAAGGCCTCGGCCGACCAGTCGGCGAGCAGCCAGGAGAAGTTGAAGGCCTGGCTCATCTCTTCGGAGCGCACGAACTTGGCCATCGACTCGGGGGTCTGGGTCCAGGCCTCGGCGACGTTCATCCGGTCGCCGTCGTACTCCGCGAGCACGTCGTGCCAGCGGCGGTAGACGTCGTGCACCTCGGGCTGGTCCCACATGGGCTCGTCGCGCACGGTGCGCGAGACCATCGACTCCTTGGGCTCGTCGGCGGAGGCGCCGTCCTCGACGACCTGGTCGCGCAGGCTCTCCTCCTTGTAGAGGCCGTGCGCGACGTCGACGCGGAACCCGTCGACGTCGCGGTCGAGCCAGAAGCGCAGGACGTCGACGAACATGTCGCCGACCTCGGGGTTGCGCCAGTCGAGGTCGGGCTGCGTGGAGTCGAAGAGGTTCAGGTACCACTGACCGTCGGGCACCCGCGTCCACGCCGGACCGCCGAAGACCGACGGCCAGTTGTTGGGCGGCTCGGCGCCGTCCTCACCGCGACCGTCGCGGAAGAGGTAGCGCGCGCGCTCGGGGCTGCCGGGGCCGGCCGCAAGGGCTGCGCGGAACCACTCGTGCTCGGAGGAGGTGTGGTTGGGCACCAGGTCGACGATCACCTTCAGGCCCAGGTCGTGCGCCTCGGCGACGAGGTCGTCGGCGTCGGTGAGGGTGCCGAAGAGGTCGTCGACGTCGCGATAGTCGGCCACGTCGTAGCCGTGGTCGTTCTGCGGCGAGGTGTAGAACGGCGTGATCCAGACGGCGTCGACGCCGAGGTCACGCAGGTAGGGCAGCCGCGAGGTGATGCCCGGGAGATCACCGACGCCGGCGACGCCGCGGGTGCCCGAGTCGGCGAAGCTGCGGACGTAGATCTGGTAGACGACGGCGCCGCGCCACCACGTCGGAGAGGTCGTGCTCGTCATGAGAAGTCCTTCGGGTCGATGGTGAACCACAGGTGCTCGGCCGCAGCGACGACGCGACCCGTGGAGTCGTAGAGGGTGGAGGCGGTGTGGACGCGGCGCCCGTCGATGCCCCGGGCGCTGCCGACGAGCACGTGCTCCTCGCCGGCCCGCGGGAGGGCGGGGACCCGGGCCGTCATCGAGCCCAGCACCATCGGTCGCTCGGTCAGGTCGCCGGACCAGCCGCCCACGCAGTCGAGGGCGGCCCACGTGGTCGCGCCGTCGACGTCGGCGCCGGGGGTCCAGGTCGCGGCCACGCGCACCTGGCCGTGGCTGTCGTCGTCGACGCGGCCGGGGAAGATCCGCAGGCCGTCGCCGGGCGCGCGGTCGGGTCCGCACGAGAAGCAGCTGGGGAAGGGGTGGGCGGTGAGGCCGACGAACGACGCCTCTGCTGCTCGGGCGACATCTGCGCCGACCGGCTCGACCTCGATCACGTCCGGGGCCATCGTCGCGGTCGCGACGAGGACGTCGCCGAGGGTGGCGGCGGCGGTGGGGCCGCCCTCGGCCGAGTCGTCGGCATCGGTGACGACGACGTCCAGCGCGGTGTCGAGCGGCGGCGGCTTGCGCAGCATCACGCGCACCGGGTCGGTGTCGGCGCGGCCGACCGGTCCGAGGTGGGCGGCCAGCGCGCCGGCCGTCCAGCCGCCGTTCCCGGAGACCGGCGGGCCGCAGAAGCGGTGGGGGATCGTCAGCGTGGAGGTCACCAGCAGCACGCTGCCACGGCGGCCGCGACGGGTCCAAACGGACCGCGACCGGCCGGTAACCGGGCGGCCTCAGTCGCGGATCGACTCCCACCGGTCGAGCGCGTCCTGCCGCTCGGCCTTGTGGTCGACGACGGCGGCGGGGTAGCCGACGAGGTCGCGCACCTTGTCGCTCGGCTCGTGCGGGTCGGGCACCTCGTCGAGGTCGGAGAGCTCCTCGACCCACTGGCGGATGTAGCCGCCGGACGGGTCGAACTTCTTGCCCTGGGTGGTGGGGTTGAAGACCCGGAAGAACGGCGAGGCGTCGGTGCCGCTGCCCGCCGTCCACTGCCAGCCGTGCTGGTTGGAGGCGAGGTCGCCGTCGACGAGCCAGTGCATGAAGTGGCGCGCGCCGTGCTGCCACTCCAGGTGGAGGTCCTTGACGAGAAAGCTCGCGACGATCATCCGCAACCGGTTGTGCATCCAGCCGGTGGCCCGCAGCTGGCGCATCCCGGCGTCGACGATGGGGAAGCCGGTGCGGCCGCGGCGCCACGCGTCGAAGTGGCTGTCGGAGCTGTCGGGGTCGATGTAGGGCATCCGGGCGTACTCGGGCCGGAGGTACTCGCGTGCCGTCTCGGGGCGCGCATCGAGGACGTCGGCGTAGAACTCGCGCCACGCGAGCTCCTTGCGGTAGACGCGCGATCCGTCGCTGCGCAACGGCGCGAGGTCGGCCAGCATCGTGCGCGGGTGGATCTCGCCCCACTTGAGGTAGGTCGACATCCGCGAGGTGCCGTCGACGCCCATCTTGTCGCGGTCGTCGTCGTAGCCCTCGATGTGGTCGAGGAACGTGTGCCAGCGCTCGAGGGCGGCGGCCTCGCCGGCGGGCGGGAGGGTCAGGCCGTCGGGGAGCGTCACGTCGGGGAGGTCGACGGTGTCCTCGAGATGACGCCAGTGCGGGTCGTCGGGCGGGTCGACCGGGTCGCGCCAGCCGTGCTCGGCCCACGCCTTCGAGAAGGGTGTGTAGACCTTGTAGGGATCGCCGCTGCCGTTGACCACCCGGCCCGGGCCGACGGCGTACGGCGACCCGGTGCGCGCGAAGGCGATGCCGGCCTCCTCGAGCGCCTCGGCCACTGCCTCGTCGCGCTGCCTGCCGTAAGGGCCGTGGTCGGCGGCGACGTGCACGCTGCTCGCGCCTACCTCCTTCGCCGCCTTGACGACCTGGCTGACCGGGTCGCCGTGCACCACGCTGAGCGGCACGTCGCGGCCCAGCGAGCGCAGGCTCTCGACGAGGTAGGCCTGCCGCGGGAGACCGGCCGGACCCCACAGCGCGGGGTCGAGCACGAACAGCGGGAGCGTCGGGCCGTCGTCGAGGGCGTGGAGCAGGGCGGGGTTGTCGCCGACACGGAGGTCGCGTCGAAACCACATCACGGAGGTCACGCCGACTCACTGTGCCAGGGGGGACCCCGGGGTGGTCCACCCTCAGGAGCGAATGAGCAACAATGGGCCCGTGAGCGACCTCATCGACACCACCGAGATGTACCTGCGGACCATCTACGAGCTCGTCGAGGAAGGAATCGTGCCGCTGCGCGCGCGGATCGCCGAGCGCCTGCACCAGAGCGGCCCGACCGTCTCGCAGACCGTGGCCCGCATGGAGCGCGACGGCCTGCTGACCGTCGAGGGTGACCGCCACCTCGAGCTCACCGAGGACGGCCAGCGCCTGGCCACCCGCGTGATGCGCAAGCACCGCCTCGCCGAGCGACTCCTCACCGACGTGATCGGCCTCGACTGGGAGCTCGTCCACGAGGAGGCGTGCCGCTGGGAGCACGTGATGTCGGAGACCGTGGAGCGTCGCCTCCTCGAGCTGCTCGACCACCCCACCGAGTCGCCGTACGGCAACCCGATCCCCGGCCTCGACGAGCTCGGTCAGACGGCGGTGCCGACGGCGTTCATGGACGACGTCGAGCCGCTCTCGAAGGTCGCCGCCTCGGGCGAGGGCCGGGTGCTCGTGCGCCGGATCTCCGAGGAGATGCAGAAGGACGAGGCGTTGATGAGCGCGATGCGTCGCGTCGGCGCCCTGCCCG
Organism: Nocardioides sp.; assembly: GCF_034670285.1. Lineage (GTDB taxonomy): Bacteria > Actinomycetota > Actinomycetes > Propionibacteriales > Nocardioidaceae > Nocardioides. Next base: position 7,739 of record NZ_JAXMNS010000122.1, read on the forward strand.
ACAAGACCGTCACGATCGTCTCGACGGAGGCCGGCGTGCTCGTCGGCTCCGGTGGCGAGAGTGCCGAGATCGACCACGAGGCCGCCGACCACATCTTCGTCAAGCGTCTCTGACGCCGGGGGGGGATGAATACCCGGTTACCCGGGTATTCACGACGTTCTCAGGGAGAACTTCCCCTGAGAACGTCAGGAAACCCCGGAGATCCGGGTATCCATCCGCCGGGCCGCAAGGGCCCCGAGGAAGTCGGCCACGCCGACGTCGAGCTTGTACGTCGCCAGGTCGTCGCCGCGGGTCGTGCCGCGGTTGACGATCACGACGGGCGTGCCGGCCTTGGCCGCACGCCGTACGAACCGGAAGCCACTCATCACCGTCAGGCTCGAGCCGACGACGAGCAGCGCCCCGCCGCCCTCACCCGCGTGGGGCAGCGCATCGACGGCGGCGTAGCAGCGCTCAACCCGGTCCTTCGGCACGTTCTCGCCGAAGAACACGACGTCGGGCTTGAGCACGCCCCCGCAGGCCGCACACCCCGGGACGACGAACGCCGCGGTGTCGTCGAGCTCGACGTCGCCGTCGGGTCGGAGCGCCGCAGCCGCATGAGTGTCGGCGAAGCCCGGGTTGGCGGCCTCGAGGCGGTCGTGGAGCGCGGCGCGCGAGGTGACCTCGCGACAGCCGAGGCAGACGACGTCGGCGATTCGGCCGTGCAGGGCGATCAGGCGCCGCGAGCCGGCGGCCTCGTGCAGGCCGTCGACGTTCTGGGTGATCAGCAGCTCGGGGTCGAGAGCCGCGAGGGCGCGGTGCCCGGCGTTGGGATCGGCGTGCCGCATCCGGCCCCAGCCGAGGTGCGAGCGGGCCCAGTAGCGCTGTTGCGCCTGCGGGGTCGCGACGAACTCCTGGTAGGTCATCGGGGCGCGCGCCGGCCGCCCCGGGCCGCGGTAGTCGGGGATGCCGGAGTCGGTCGACATGCCCGCGCCGCCGAGGACGACGAGCGGTCGGTCGGCGAGCAGGTCGAGGGCGTGCCGCTGGGCGAGGGTCACGTGCCGTAGCGCACGCGGGCCCGGGCGCGCGCCTTCTCGGCCTCGACCTCGCGGTCCTTGGGCGGAGCCGTGGTCACCAGCTCCTCGAGGAGGTGCCCGGTGACGTGGGCGATCTCGGCGACGGCCCGGTCGAAGGCCGCCTGGTTGGCTGCCGTCGGCTTGGTCGTCCCGGCCACCTTGCGGACGTACTGCAGGGCAGCCGCGTGCACCTCGTCGCCGGTCGCCGGCGGCTCGAAGTTGTTGAGCGGACGGATGTTGCGACACATGCAGATCAGCCTACGTCGAAGAACTCCACGTCCTCGCCGGTCACGAGCACGACCTTGTCGCCGCCGTCGGGCCCCGCGCCGTACAGCCGC
>NZ_JAXMNS010000123.1:0-9104 GCF_034670285.1 Nocardioides sp.
GGCGATCCTGCGCGCTCATCCTAGCCAGCGACCCGACGCTGCGGCGAAGCGGCGTACGACGAGCGCGGCGACACCGCCGCCGCTCGGGTGCATCCGATTCGTGAGGGAGGGAGCCGGGCATGTATCTTGCTCCTCGCTTGGCCAGGTAGCTCAGTTGGTACGAGCGATCGCCTGAAAAGTGATAGGTCGGCGGTTCGACCCCGCCCCTGGCCACCGGCACCGCAGGTCCCCGACCTGCACGAAGACCCCCACCGGATCCCGGTGGGGGTCTTCGCTTTCTGGCCGGACTCAGGACATGGTGCGGACCGCGAGGCCCTCGATCCGTACCTGCTTCTTGTTGCGCGTCACGATGCCCACCTTCCCGGACGTCGGCGTGGCGAACCGCGTGACCGTCTTGAGCACGCCGGCGCGCGCGGGCCCCTTGGTGTTCACGACCGCGAGGCGCTTCTTGCCCAAGAACACCTTCACCTTGCCGAGCTTGGGGCCGCGGCTGACCACGAGCGCCAGCGAGGTGGCGTCACTGACCGTCGCGGTGAGCTTCGAGCCCTTGCTCCGAGCCTTCAGGTAGGTGCCGCGATAGGCGTCGCCGTCGGACCGCCGCTTCCAGTCGCGCGTCTTCTTCAGCTGGCGGTCGTTGAGCGGCACGTAGAAGCGGCGGGCGGCCGGCGTCGGGTCGGTGTTGCCGGCCTCGTCGGTCGCCGCCACCGAGAAGTCGTAGCTCCCCGGAGCCAGGCTCCGCACCGTGAGGGTGCCCGACTGCGGGCAGGGCCCCGAGGCGCCGTTGAGCTCGCAGGTGAAGCTCGCGCCCGGCTCGGACTCGTAGCCGAAGTCGATCACCCGGTCGAGCACGAACGAGTTGGTGCGCGGCCCTGAGCTGATCGTCGTCTCCGGCGGCGTGTTGTCCACCGGGGGCGGCGTCGGGGTGGGCGTGGGCGTCGGCGTCGCAGTGGGCGTGGGTGTCGGAGTGGGTGTCGGAGTGGGTGTCGGAGTGGGCGTCGGCTCGACGCCCAGGACCGTCAGGTTCGCGTCGCTCACGTCGTAGAAGTAGTTGCCGACCGCCTGCACCCGGACGCGACCCTGGCTCGTCGCCGTGCCCGGCCAGGTGATCTCCTGGATCCCGTCGTTGGGGGTGCTCTCGGCCAGGACGGTCGGGAAGCTGAGCCCGCCGTCGCTGGAGAAGGTGACCTTCACGTCGGTCGCGTAGGTCGCGGAGTCGGTGCCCGCGACGTCCCAGACCACGGTGCCGGGCGTCCCCCCGGTCACGGTGGCGGCACTCGCCTGCGAGGTGACCGCGAACGGGCCCGCGGAGCCGACGCTGAGCGCGACGTCGGCGAACGACGTGCCGCCGTCTCCCGGGCTCAGGTCGCGCGCCGTCAGTCGGAAGTTGAGCGTGCGGGCCGTCGTGGGCAGGAACTCCGAGTAGCAGTCGAGCGTCGCGCCCGGCGGCATCGTCGTGCTCGCGCCGTACGTCGGGCACGTCCCGGTCGCAGCGTTGGTCGCGCCTGCCGCCACCTGCGCGGCGTCGGGGAAGGAGCGGGTGGGGCTGGCGGTGGCAAGGTTGAGCCCCGGCGAGTGGTACTGCGCCGTGCCGGCCGCCGACACGTCGGCATAGGTGCCGAACACGCGGAAGAGCGGCCCGGCGACCTTGACGTTGCTGTTGAGACCGGTGCCCACGACCGAGCCCGCGTTGTTCTGCTCCCACAGGTAGAGCAGCGAGTCCCCGTCAGCGTCGGTCGCCGAGCCCGTCAGCTCGAACGGCGTGCGCTGCGGGATCGTCTTGCCGGCCGGTGCCGTCACCAGCGGGTTGCGGTTGCCGGACGGCGCCGGGTTCGCGAAGCCCTGGTTGGTCTCCGGCCCGCCGTTGTCGTAAGTGCCGACGATCGAGGTGAAGGAACCCGACGTCAGGGTGACCGTCGGGGTGGGGATGTCGGACGTGCCGGACCAGGTGACCTGGAAACCATTGACGCCCGAGCCGAACGACGTGCCCTTGGACCCAGCGATCGTCGCCGTCGCACCGCTCGGCTCAGCAGCCTCGACAGCAGCCTTCAACCCGGCCGACGTGTAGTTGGTGCCCACGGTGACGTCCTGCGCGGCGCCGCCGTAGGAGATCGAGAAGGACTCCCCCGGGGCCGTGAAGCCACTCAACGCGATGTTCTGGATCTCCTTGACGTTGCCCGGGGCAGAGCGGGTGAAGGCGGCCACCTCGGTCTGCGAACGCTGGGAGAAGTACGGGTCAGTGTGCGGCTGCAGGTTGTCGACGCCGCAGATGCCGGCGTAGGCCATGACCGTGGAGCCTGAGCCGGGCTCGACCGAGGTGGCGCCGTTGCGGTTGCCGACCGAGCAGCCCGACGACGTGCCGTCGAAGGTGTGGTTGCCGGCGAACTGGTGGCCCATCTCGTGGGCGACGTAGTCGATCGCGAACCCGTCCCCGGTCGGCGGCGCGAGCCCCGTGCATCCACCGGCCTTGACCGTCGTCCCGACCGCGCCGAGGTAGGCGACGCCACCGCCGCTGCCGTCGGGCCCGAACATGACGTGGCCGATGTCGTACTTGTCGGCGCCGATGATCTGACCCACCACGAAGCGGTTGGTGTCGATGACACCGTTGCAGCCCACGTCCGAGGCCGTATAGCAGGGCACGTTGCCGCAGCGTCCGTTCGCGCCGAGGAACGCCGCGTCGGTGTTGAAGTTGAGCTGGTCGTTGCCGTCGACGAGCAGCATCGTGATGGAGAAGTCGTCGTTGTAGATCTGGTTGACCCGGTTCATCAAGGTCACCTTCTCGGCGGTGACCACGGTGTCGACGACCGCCGGGTCCGGCGAGGCCGTGAAGAACTCGGCATAGCTGGGGTCACTCACCAGCGCGAGGCGGTAGGAGCGCTGGATCGCCTCGACGCCACCACCCTCACCGATGGCCTCACCGATGCCCTCACCGGCCCTGAGAGCGTCCTCGACCCGTCGGCGAGCCTTCTCCTCGGCCGCCTCCACCTGCGGGAGCTCGGGCTCCACCAGCTTCGCCTCGCGGGCCGGGAGGTCGCGGCCCAGATAGCTGACGTACAGCGCGTCCTCGCCCTGCGCGAGCCCGTTGTAGGCCGGGTCGACGTACCAGGAGGCCCCGGCGCCACGAACCGAGGCGTGGAAGCCCATCGGCGTCACGTCGAGACGGATGCTCGCCGGCGATCCCCCGGTGGCGGTGCCGGCGTAGGTGCGGATGTCGGGGTGGGCGGCCGCAAGAGCGTCCTCCATCACCGGTGACTCACGGACGGCGAACTCCACCAGCGCACCGGTCGGCGAGGGCACCTCGATCGTCACCGGAGCCGCCTGCCCGGACGACCGCGACCCAGCTCCCTCGAGCGGTGCGCGATCGAGCGCGGCGACCAGCGTGTCGGCATCGAGCTCGTAGCCCGCGTAGGACGTCGGCGAGACGCGCCGCAGCAGCCCGTCGGCGCTGCGGGCGGCCGGGCGGGCGTCGACGGCCGTCCACACGTCGGGCGCCGGGCCGTTGCCGTGACCGAGCGGGGAGGCGGGCGGTGGCGCCGACAGCGCGGCGGCGAGGGACACGGGCACCAGACCCGAGGCGAGGAGCACGCCGGCGAGCAGCGTGGGAAGGCGACGGGTCATGGCAGGTCCTTCGACGAGATGGTCTCCCGCCACCGTAGGCCCCGCCATCGCTCGCGTCACCCGTTCACCCGACATCCTGAACCGCCCCTGCGGGTGAGGACGGCACTCGTGTGACGCGGTGTGGTGGAGGCATGAGACGAGGAAGCGGAATTGTCACCCTGGTGGTCCTGCTCTGGCTCATCATCGGAGCCGTCGCTGCGGGACAGCGTGGTTACTACAACGACGACGACCTCAGCTGCAGCGAGACCGGCGACATCGTGCTCACGATCCTGGCCGGCCCGCTCAACTACGTCGGCGTGAACCCGGAGGTCGACTGCGACGACCTCCCCGACTCGGAGGACTTCCCCGACGGGGACGACCTCCCCGAACCGTCGGAGTAGACACGCCCGCACGTCGCCCCGAGCAGACGCCCAGTGGCTAGGGTCTGCGAGTGACCTCGACGCACGACCTCGGACCGGCGCTGCCGAGCTTCACCCCGGTGGCCCGGTTGCGGCCGGTGGCTCTGGTGCAACCCGATGCCGCGACCCCGCTCGCGCCCTACCTCGCCGCCGAGGTCGACCTGCCCGACCCGACCGCCCCCGGGATCGCCGAGCTGACGTTCGGCGACGACCGCTTCGCGGCTCGGTGGAACGGGCGCACCTTGAGCCTGCGGGTCACCCAGGGCGGAGCCTGGCGCAACCACGCGAGCCGGCGCCACGCGACCGGCCGCACCCCCGACGCCGTCGCCATCACCCTCACCGGCCCGTTCGTGACCGGATGGCTGCGCGAGGACGGCGCCTGGGTGGCACGAGGCGTCGTCGACCTCGTGGCCGAGCGCACGGCGATCGACGTGCACGACGAGGATTGGCTGGCGCGCTTCGAGGGCGTGGGTGACCGGTCGGGCTGCTTCGGCCAGCTCGGGCTGCGTGACATCCGCGTCGTGACGCACGCCGACGGGACGCCGTACCGATGTGCCGACGGCGGTGAGGTGCTGCTGACCGCGACCAGCGCCGGCCCGGGTGGCTTCCGCACGGCCCACACGTCGGTGTGGTCCTTCTCCCCGCCCACCCTGCCGTCCACCCTGCCGTCCACCGTGCCTACTGAGGACGGCCCACCGCCGTCCCTCACCCATCGCGGCGACCTGTTCTTCCGTCGACCGCCCGAGGACGACGTGGCCGGGGTGTTCGGCGACCACGCGACGCACCTCGTGCGCGACGGCGACCGCTGGCTGGTGGCCACCAGCACCTGGGGCACCTTCGACCCCAAGCGCGACCCTCACGTGAGCACCACCCTGGCCACCTCGACCGCCGACCTCACCGCGGGCCAGCACGTCCTCGACACCGTGCCGCTCGACCTGCCGACGACCGGACTGACCTCGGTCGGCCGCTGGGACCCTCACCTGGTGCGGCGGGCAGCCACGGCGGCGGAGCCCGGCGGCGACTGGCTCGTCGGCTTCGTCAGCGCCGAGCGCTGGTTCCGCTTCCACCCGGTCCTGGCGAGCGGACCGGACCTGGACTCGCTCTCCTTCCTCGCCGCGACGCCCGACCGCCTCGCCTGCGAGGGCACCACCCTCACCGAGGTCGACGGACGCTGGTGGGTGCTGGCCTCCGACGGCCCCGACAGCCGTCGCTCCGAGCGCCAGACCTACCCGATCTTCGACCTCGAGCTCACTCAGCACGGCGTGCTCGACGCCGACTACCCCTCCAACATCCCGTGGCCCACCACGCTCCCTCCCGCGCCGGGCGCGCCGTCCGAACAGGCGAGCGATTGGTCGCTGATCGGCTTCGACTCGACCCCGTACGGCGGGCCGTTGCTGGGTTACGGCACGCACGGCGACGTGTGCGTGCAGCGCGCCCACTGACGCAGCGTCAGGCTCGGTGGGGTACGTTTCCCGCCGCTACCCCAATCACCGACTGAGAGGACAGGCCATCCCATGAACCGCACCGAGCTGCGCGAGGCCATTGCAACCGAGACGGGCCTAAGCGGAGCCCAGGCCGACCAGGCCCTGAGCGCCGTGCTCGACACGATCACCGCGACCCTCGCCAAGGGCGAGAAGGTCACCCTCCCGGGCTTCGGCACCTTCGAGACCCGTGAGCGTTCGGCTCGCGAGGGCCGCAACCCCCAGACCGGCGAGACCATGCAGATCGCCGCCAGCACCGCCCCGGCGTTCAAGGCCGGCTCCGGTCTGAAGAAGGCCGTCTCCGGCAACTGAAGCCTTCGCTCGTCAGAACAGCCCCTCCGCATCGCGCGGGGGGGCTGTTCTGTCCCGCTGGGCGATTCTGATACCGAAGGAGAACGGTCGCGGGTCATGATGGTCAGGAGGTGAATCGATGGACGACGCACTCGCAGGGCGACTGCTCTTGGCGAGCCCCGATGCGCTGTGGCTGATCGGACTCGACGGCTCCACCCTCTACGGCAACGACCGACTCGAGGCGCTGCTGGGCCGCGACCCCGCCGGCCTCACGTCCGACAACGTCTTCGACGTCACCGACGACCAGGGCCGGCTGGACCTCGCCCGCCACTTCGAGGCCATGCGGGCCGGCCACCCCGGAGGGCAGAACGACGAGGTCTTCATCGTCCGCCCCGACGGCACCCGGGTGTGGACCCTGGTGAGCTGGACGCCGTACCTGGACGAGAGCGGAACGGTCGTCGGCTACCTCCACCGGCTGACCGAGCACACCGAACGTCGCGAGCTGCTCGATCGACTCAGCGAGCGCGAGACCGAGCTCGAGTCCGCCCAGTCGATCGCGCACCTCGGCAGCTGGACCTGGGATCTCGTCACCGGCCACATCAGCTGGTCGAACGAGCTCTACCGGATCTACGGCGCCTCCGAGGGCGACGTCGCGCTCTCCTACGAGTGGGTCTTCGAACGCACCCATCCCGACGAGCGCGCCTGGGTGCAGGACATGGTGGCGTGCGCCGTCTGCGACGGGACCGACTTCTCCTACGAGGGCCGTATCCTCACGGCCCAGGACGAGATGCGCTGGGTCCGCGCAGGCGGCCGCGTCGAGGTCGACGACGAGGGTGTCCCGCTGCGGCTGAACGGCACCTGCCAGGACATCACCGACCTCCGCCTCGCCGCGCTCGACGCTGCAGAGGCCCGCCGACGGCTCGGGCTGCTCAGCAGCATCGCCGAGGCCGCCAACCGCTCCGACACCCTCGACGACGCCCTCGGACGCGCCCAGCATGCCCTGCACGACTTCGACGAGTGGGCCGCTCGCACGGTGTGGGGACGTGCCACGGGCGACGGGGCTCCCATCCTGCTTCACGACGTCTCGGCCGACGGTCGCCCGGCGCCAGGTCCGCACCACGTCGCCGCCCTCGACGCCTGGAGGAACGGCGAGCTGATCAGCGAGACGGGCCACTCACCCGGCACCACCCGGGTCTGGCTGCCCCTGCTGCTCGACGGACGGACGGCGTTCCTCATCGAGCTCGAGGGCTCGGTCGCGCAGCTCGATGACCCCGTCCGCGACCTGCTCGAGCAGGTCGCGATGACGTTGGCGCGCGGCGCGGAGCGCGAGCAGGCGGCCGTCCAGCTCGCCTCCGCCCGCGACGAGGCGATGGCCGCCTCGGCGCACAAGTCGGCGTTCCTGGCGACCATGAGCCACGAGATCCGTACGCCGATGAATGGCGTCATCGGGCTCAACGACCTCCTGCTCCGCACCGACCTCGACGGTCACCAGCGGCGCCTCGCCGAGGGCCTGCGCGGCGCAGGCTCGACGCTGCTCGCCCTGCTGACCGACATCCTCGACCTCTCCAAGATCGAGGCCGGAGCCGTCGAGCTCGAGCACGCACCCTTCGAGATCGCACCGCTGCTCGACCAGGTCGCCACGATCATCTCGCCGCCCGCGCAGGAGAAGCGGCTCGAGCTCGTGCTGAGCTGCGACCCGGCCGTCCCGGCGACGCTCCTCGGCGACCGGGTCCGCCTCGGCCAGGTGCTCACCAACCTGGCCTCGAACGCCGTCAAGTTCACCGACCAGGGCGAGGTCGTCGTCGAGTTCAGCCTGGACCCGCAGTCGCGGCCCGAGCGGCTCCTGCTGCGTGGCGAGGTCCGCGACACCGGTATCGGCATCGGCTCCGACGCCGCCGCTCTCTTCGAGGCCTTCACCCAGGCCGACCGCTCGACCACCCGCCGCCACGGAGGCACCGGTCTCGGTCTGGCCATCTCCCGACGCCTCGTGCGCGACATGGGCGGCAGCATCGGTGCTGACGAGCGCGCCGGCGGCGGCAGCACCTTCTGGTTCGTCGTACCGGTCGAGCCGGCTCCCGACGCAGACCAAACACCCGCACTGAGCGCCCTGGCTCCGCGGGAGGTCCTGGTGGTCGACGACAACGCCACCTCGGCCGCGACCCTCCGCAGCCAGCTCACCGACTGGGGGCTCACGGTCACCGTGGTCGCCTCCGGCGACGCGGCCCTCCACGTGCTGCGCGAGCGGACCGGCACGCCGTCGGCCTTCGACCTCGTCCTCGTCGACCTCTACATGCCCGACGTCGACGGGCTCACGCTCGGACGCTCGCTGACGAGCACGCGCGACCTCGAGGAGCTCTCGGTGATCCTCCTCTCCGACGATCCCTCGGTGACCCTCGACCAGGCCCGGGCCGCAGGCTTCTGCTGCATCGTCGACAAGCCGGTGCGGGCCACCGAGCTGCACGACGCGGTGCTCGTGGCCTCACGGTGTGCCGACGACGCCCCGGTTCCTGAGGGCCCGGCTCGCGGCAGCGCCCGCACCTACGTGCAGCTGGACCTCAACGTCCTGGTCGTCGAGGACAACCTCGTCAACCAGCTGGTCGCCCAGGGCCTGCTCGAGGGTCTGGGCTGCCGCAGCACCATCGCTGCCAACGGGGAGGAGGCCGTGACCGCGCTCGCGCCGGGGCACGCCTACGACCTGGTGCGGATGGACTGCCGGATGCCGCGCATGGACGGCTACGACGCCACCGAGGTGATCCGCTCCCGTGAGGAGGGCGCCCGGGTACCGATCGTGGCCATGACCGCCTCCGCCCTCGCCGGGGAGCGCGAGCGCTGCCTCGGCGTCGGCATGGACGACTTCCTCTCCAAGCCGGTCGACCCGAATGACCTGGCCCGGGTGGTGGGGTTCTGGGCCACCACTGTTGCCACCACTGGGGCCACCACTGCGGCCACCACTGGGGCAACCGCGTCGCGGGCCCGACCGGAGCAGGCTGAGACGCCATGGCCGCTCGCTCACCAGGATCCCGGGCCCGACCTCGACCCCGAGCGTGTCGAGATGCTGCGCGAGCTCGTCCGCGACGGGGTCAGCTTCTTCGAGCGCACCCGCACGTCGTTCCTCGCCCGGGTCGAGGAGACCCTGGCGGCGCTCCGGTCGTCCCGCGACGACGACGACCTCGTCGCGATGGCCGCCGTGGCCCACCAGCTCAAGGGCAGCGCCCTGAACCTCGGCCTCACCCGCGTCGGCCTGCGAGCGGCGACGTCGAGGAGGCAGCGCTCGTCGGCGACGAGCCGGGTGCAGCAGAAGCCATCGCCCTGCTCGAGG
>NZ_JAXMNS010000124.1:0-9097 GCF_034670285.1 Nocardioides sp.
GGGCCTCGGCTGCGGTGCGCAGCCGTTGGTCGATGACGTGGCGGGCCTCGTAGGGGAGCAGGCTGGGGTGGTCGTCCATGAGGTTCTCCTGACTGACTGGCTGGCTGGTTGGCTGGCTGTCTGGCTGTCTGGTGAGGTGGTCGCGACGTGGTGCGGGCTCAGAGCTGCTGGAGCTCGACGTCGCCGCTGACGGAGTGGGCGCGGATCTCGATGAAGTCGGCCCCCGGTTCGGGCTGGCCTGCCCCCTCGAGCGTCGAGAGGACCCGACCGGTGACCGTCGAGACGTCGGTCCACACCGGGATGCCGGCCGGGACGCCGACACGGAGGTCGCCGGAGGCGGCCTTGAGCTGGATGCGCCCGGCCGTGACGCGGTCGACGAGGAGGTCGCCGCTGCCGGTGCCGAGGCCCACGTCGGTGTGCGCGTGACCGACGCGGAGGTCCCCCGAACCGGTCTTGACCGTGGTGACACCACGGCACTCGCCGATCTCGACGGTGCCGGACCCGGTGGAGACGGTGACCTCGGCGCCGGCGCGCGTGATGCTCACGTCGCCCGAACCGCTCTTGATGCGCAGAGGCGCGTCGACGTGGTGCAGGCGCACGTCGCCCGACCCGGTCTCGACCTGGGTCGGGCCCGAGAGCACGTCCAGCGAGACGTCGCCCGACCCGCTGCGCACCGACGTCGCGTCGAGCTCGCCGGTGCCGACCAGGTCGGCGCTGCCGAGCTTGGCCGTGAGGTCGCTGTGTCGCGGCACGGTGATGGTGAGGTCGACGCGGCGGGTCCCGGAGAGGAAGCCGCCGCGACGGTCGGGGACGACCACGACGAGTCGCTCGCCGTCGAGCTCGACCCGGACGTCGTCCGCGTCGGGTCCGACGACCTCCACCGTCGCCTCGCTGGTGTCGGCAGCGGTGATCTCGACCGTGCCGCGCCCGTTCTCGACGTGGAGGTGGAGGGGGCCGACGGTCTCCAACTTGCGGGTGCTCTCGGTGCTGCTGCTCATGACGGCTCCTGGGTAGGTGCGGGAAAGGCCGGGTGGTGGTGCTGAGGGTGTGCTCGTCCGCGGGACCGGCCGTGGGCCGCCCCGGGTAGTGGGTCAGTGAGTGGGTGCCTGGGGTCAGACCCAGCCGGTCATCCGGCGGGTGCTGTTGTGTCCGCGCCCGGTGCCGCCGAACGGGAAGGCGTCGCCGAGGTGCCGGCTGAGGCTGGACAGGTCGAGGTCGACGTTGATCGCCCCGGTGCGGGTGGCGGCGCGCACGGCGCTGACCAGCCAGGTGTTGAGGGACTGGCCGGCGTCGGCCGCAGCCTCCTCGGCGCGTGCCTTGACCGACTCGGGCAGGCGCAGCGTGATGCGCGCGGTCATCGCGGCATCCGCGTCGTCGTCCTCCGCGGGGTCCGGCTGGGGAGCCGGCTGGGGTGCGGGTGCCGGGGCCGCATCGACCACGAAGGCGAGGTCGCGTCCGTCGAGACGTACGTCGACGCCGCCTGCCGGCATCGCGGCAGTGATCTCGGAGCAGGCCTGGCTGATGGCCTCCATGAGTGCGAGCCGGGCGGCGGGGTCGAGCGCAAAGCTCAGTCGCTCGGCGGCCTGACGCAGCTCGTCGCCGGCCCCCTCTGCTGCGGCGACGAGGTCGCGGCGCAGGTGGTCGACGTACGGGGTGATGTCCATGCACCATCGTGACATCACAGTGGTGTCACGTCAAGCAGTTTGTGATGTCACGGTGGTGGTGTCGGCGATCAGCCGGCGGGGTCGCCGCTCGAGGTCCCCGAGTAGAGCGACACGGCGTCCACCCGGTTGAGGTCGTCGGTGTAGAGGTCGACCGTCACCGGGCACGGCGCGTCCTCGCCCTCCGGCGACGGGTCGAGCGACACCCGCAGGGCGACCCGGTCGACGAGCTCAGCGGGGGTCGGCACGCCGCACCTGGCCCCAGGCGGGACGGCGGAGTCGACCACGAGGCGAGGCATCCCGCTCGCGGTGGGGGGCGAGCTGGGTGGCGACCCGCTCGACCGGGGCCAGGATGTCGTCCCAGGCCGACAGATCGGTGGCGACACCCTCGTCGAGGCGGGTCGAGGGAACGCCGTCCACGTAGACGCGCACCTCGCGAGCGAACGGCGGCGCCGCGCCGCCTCGCGTGAACGCCACGAACATCCACGCCTCGGAGCGGAACCTGTATATCGCCAGACAGGCCGGCCCGGCGGGAATCGCGCTGCGCAGCAGCACCTCCCTCCCGCGACCGTGCTCGCTCCCGGCCTGGGGGTCGCTGCTCAGTGCGAGGCCGCGCGGCTCGCACGCGTCGGTCGCCTCGACCGTGACCCGGTAGCCGGCATCCTCGAGCGTGCGCGTGGCGGTGTCGACGTCGTAGGCGAAGACCGAGGGAACCAGGGTGGGTTGCTGCTGTCGCCAGGCCCAGAAAAGGCCGATCGCGAGCACCGCGACCGTGGCGCCGCGATCAGGGTCCAGGGTCTGCGGCGTGGTTCGGGCGTGCCGGCTACGCGGCGCGCGGGAGCCTCTCGAACGACGGGGCCGGCGCGTCCGGTGCGGCCACCCGAGCTCGATGGCGTGCTCCACCAGGCGCGCGTGCCGCGCTGCGACGTACTCCTGATGCTCCATCTCGCCTCCACGCCGACAACCGCAATCTACTCCGCCGCCCGCGTGCGCTGTCGGGATGGAGACGCAACGACGCCCGGACCGTGGGTCCGGGCGTCGTCGTTGGTGCGGTGCGTGATCAGAGATCGAAGAGCGATCCCGCTTCACTGATGTCGGCATCCGTGCGGGGCTCGTGTGCCTCGCCGCTGCTCTTGGCGGCGGGGGCCGCGGGCTTCTCCGCCTCGGGCTGCTTCTCCGGCTCGGGCTCGGCCGGGACCTCGGCCTCCGGCGCTGCCTCAGTCTCAGCCTCAGCGTCAGCCTCAGCCTCCGGTGTGGCCTCGGGGGCAGTCTCAGCCTCCGGTGTGGCCTCGGGGGCAGTCTCAGCCTCCGGTGTGGCCTCGGGGGCAGTCTCAGCCTCCGGCTCCGGTGTGGCCGACGCGGTCTCGGAGGCCTCGACAGCGTGGTCGGCGTCGTCGGCTACCTCGGGAGCAGCGGCGTCGAACATCGTGCTGCTCGACGGCGCCGCCGAAGCCTCAGGCTCCGCAGCCGCTTCCGGCTCCGGGTCGGCCGGGCTCTCGGCAGCCGCTGCAGGGGCGGGCTTCGACGCGGCCGGCGTGGGGGCGGCGATGTCGAACAGCGAGCCTCCGCTGTTGAGGTCGGCCACGGGCGCAGCCGCCTCCTCCGGCTCGGTTGCCTTCGGCTCGGGCTCGGGCTCGGCAGCCTTGGGCTCTGCAGGCTCGGGCTCGGCTGCGGGCTCCGGCTTCGCGGCGGCCTTGACGGGCTCGGACGGTGCCTCGATGTCGAAGAGCGACCCGCCGGAGCCGAGATCGGCGACGGGCACCGACTTCTCGGCCTGTGCGGGCTCGGCCTGTGCGGCCTCCGCCTCCGGCTCAGCCGGAGCAGCCTTCGGCTCCGCCTCATCGGTCTCGGCGGCCGTCTCCTCAGCAGGAGCGGCAGCGGGGGCCTTGGCGGCAGGCGCCTCGGCAGGAGCTTCGAGATCGAAGAGCGACCCGCCGCCGCCGAGGTCTGTGCTCGCCTCGGCCGGCTTGCTGTCGGCCGTCTCGGTCTTGGTCTCCGTCTCGGCGTCCTCGGGCTCCGCCTGGGCGGGCTCGGACTTCGGGGCTTCCTTGCCGACCACGTCGAAGAGCGAACCGCCGCCGAGACCCTCGGCCTCGGGCTCCTCGGCCTTGGTGGGCTCGGGCTTCGTCTCGGTCGTGGCCGACTCGGCCTCGGCGGGAGTGTCGTCACCCACGTCGAAGAGCGATCCACCGGAGGAGGTGGGCTTGGCGGCCGCAGCCTCCTCGCTCGGCGCCTTGTCCGCGGCGGCGGTCTCACCCTGGGTGTCCGCGGCGTCGTCGAAGAGCGAGGAGCCACCCGAGGCCTTGGCCAGCGGGCCGGCGTCCTCGGTCTCGGTCACGGTGTCGTCCTCGTCGGCGTGCGTGACGTCGCCGGCCTCGGGCTCCGCCTTGGTTGCCACCGACTCCTTCGCGGCGGGTGCCTCCGCAGCGGCAGCAGCTCCGGCGCCGGGCGCCAGCTTGGTGGCCTGCTCGCCCTTGACCGAGGCCAGCAGCATCTGCGCGACGTCGAGGACCTCGACCTCCTCGCGGGCCTCGCCCTTGGCCTGCTGGGCGGTGAGGCCGTCGGAGAGCATCACGCGGCAGAAGGGACAGCCGACGGCGATCTGGTCGGCACCGGTCTCGACGGCCTCGATCGTGCGGTTGACGTTGATCCGCGACCCGATGTTCTCCTCCATCCACATGCGCGCGCCACCGGCGCCACAGCAGAAGGACCGCTCGGAGTTGCGCTCCATCTCGACGAACTCGGCGCCGGGGAGGATCTCGAGCAGCTCGCGGGGCGGGGTGTAGACGCCGTTGTGGCGACCGATGTAGCACGGGTCGTGGTAGGTGATCGAGCGCTTCGCCGCGCCCGCGCCGTCCTTGACCGGGGTCAGCTTGCCTTCGCGCACCAGGCGGTTGAGCAGCTGCGTGTGGTGGACGACCTCGAGCTCGATGCCGAACTCGGAGTACTCGTTCTTGAGCGTGTTGAAGCAGTGGGCGCAGGTCGAGACGACCTTCTTGACCTTGTACTCCTTGAGCGTCTCGACGTTCTGCTGGGCGAGGCCCTGGAAGACGAACTCGTTGCCGGCCCGTCGTGCCGGGTCACCGGTGCAGGTCTCGCCGTTGCCCAGGACGCCGAACGTGACGCCGGCCATGTCGAGCAGCTCGGCGACGGCGCGGGTGGTCTTCTTGGCGCGGTCCTCGTAGGCGCCGGCGCAGCCGACCCAGAACAGCCAGTCGACCGAGTCGAGGGAGTCGAGGTCCTCACCGACGACCTTGACCTCGAAGTCGAGGCCCTTGGCCCAGTCCATGCGGGCCGTGGAGGACATGTTCCACGGGTTGCCCTTGTTCTCCAGGCCCTTGAAGAGCCCGTTGAGCTGGCTGGGGAAGTTCGACTCCACCAGGACGGCGTGTCGACGCATGTCGATGATGTGGTCGACGTGCTCGATGTCGACGGGGCACTGCTGCACGCAGGCGCCGCACGAGGTGCAGTTCCACAGCACCTCGGGGTCGATCACGGCGGCGCCGTTGGTCGGGTTGTAGAACCACTCGCCGTCCTCGAGGCCGTCCATGCGGCCGCCGGTGTCGCCGATGAGCGGACGCTCAACCTCGGTGCGCAGAGCGGCGTCGCCCTCGAGCAGCGCCTCGCGCTCGTCCTCGGAGGCCAGCAGGTACGGCGTCTTGGCGTACGTCGCGTCACGCAGCGCGGTGATGAGCAGCTTGGGCGAGAGGGGCTTCTCGGTGTTCCACGCGGGGCACTGCGACTGGCAGCGACCGCACTCGGTGCAGGTGCTGAAGTCGAGGATGCCCTTCCACGAGAAGTCCTCGACGGCGCCGACGCCGAGCTTGGAGTCCTCGTCGAGGTCGTCGATGTCGTCGAGCGTGATGACCTTGCCGTCGGAGGTGAGCGGCTTCACGGCACCCAGGGCGGTCCGGCCCGACGACTCGCGCTTGAACCAGATGTTGGGCCAGGCGGTGAAGCGGTGCCAGGCGACACCCATGCCGATGTTCTTGGCGATCACGAGCAGCCAGATCATCGCCAGCACGATCTTGAAGAGGGCGATCGCGAAGATGGTGTTCTCGAGGGTGGCGACGTCGTTGGAGAAGAGAGCGTCACCCAGGTAGGAGCTGATCGGGAAGTGCGCGCGGGTGCCGTAGTCGTCGCCCTCGGCCTGGAGGAGGTTGTACTCCGCACCGCGGATGAAGAGGATCGCGCCACCCTCGAGGAGGGCGAAGGCCTCCACGAAGTAGGCCTGCCACATCTGCGAGCCGAAGAAGCGGCTGTCGCGGCCCAGACTGCGGGGGTGGTGCTTCTGGCGATAGATGATCAGGAAGACGATGCCGACCGTGCTGAGCACGCCGAGGAGCTCGAAGAGCCACTCGACGGGATACCAGTGGCCGATGATCGGGAGCACGAACTCGGGGTCGAAGAGCTGCACGTAGGCCGAGGCCACTGCGGCCGAGAGCACGATGAACGCCAGGTAGACGAACCAGTGCATGATCCCGACCCAGGTCCACTGGAGCATCCGGGTGTGCCCGAACGTCTCCTTGAACATGGTGATCGTGCGGCGCAGCGGCTCGTCGCGGCGGCCGACGACGGGCTGCCCGGCGCGCATGACGCCGATCGCCTTCCGCACGGTCATGGTGACGGCGACGACTGCCCAGGCCGTCAGGCCAAAGGAGAGGACGATGGCGAAGATCTGAAACATGCGATGAACTCCCGGTTGGACTGCGTGCCGCGGACTCGACCCACGGACGGGGCGAGCCTAGGGGGCCAATAAGGCCCCCGTCAGGCTCCCCCTGGGGTGAGATGGATCCTACCCGTAGGTAACTTATTTCAGGTGCGCACCCGCGTGACGCGTCCATCGGCCGAGAAGTCGATGCGCACCAGGGTCGTCGACCCGGTGGTGGCCCCGGTGGTGCGCGCGCAGACGCCGTACGACGAGCCGAGGCGTTCGTAGGGCTGGCCGACGAGGGCCATCACCTTGGTGGTGGGCATGCCGCGCTTGATGATCCGCTTGACCTCGGTCGCGTCGAGGCGCAGGTCGGGGTTGCGGCAGCTGTCAGGGGCGATGCCGTAGGCCCGCTCCCACATCTGGAGGTAGGCCTCGGTGCCGCGCGACATGTCGTCGAAGATCGCCGCGGCGTCGTCCGGCCCACCGCTCGCGCCGGCGACCTGGGTGAGGTCCTCGACCCAGTCGGGGTAGAGCCCGTACTGCGCGACGCCGTCGGTGTTGATGTCCCACACCCGCTTGCCGGCGCGCTGCCTGTCGATGCTCACGCCGCCGAGACCGGTGATCGGGTAGTCGACCTTGTTGGCGACGTCGCCGCCGCGGGGGTCGCCCTGGGCGCCGAGTCCGTTGATGTCGGCCCCGAAGCCGATGCCCCAGTAGTAGCGCTCGTCGGCCCAGCCGATGTGGCGGCGCCACTTGTCGACGAAGCCGGTCGAGTCGCCGGCATACGGCGAGACGAAGCCGCCGTCCTCGTAGATGCGGGCGTAGGCGTCGGGCGTCGACCACGAGTGGCTCGACAGCACGCCCTGATAGCCGATCTCGTCGATGACGTCGAGGGCCGTGGAGCGCGACTTCACACTGAGATGGTCGGGGTCGAAGAGGATCGCCCGCTCGGCCATGGTGCGGATGGTGTGCTCGCCCAGCGAGGTCAGGTCGCGGTCGTTGCAGTGGGCGGGCGGCGGGTAGAGCGGGATGGGCGGCAGGACGCCGCCGAAGATCGTGCCGATCGCCCCGAAGAGCGCGTCCTGCTGCTCCGCGGAGACCTCCGGGAAGGCGACCTGGGGCCGGTCGGAGTCCTCGGTGTCGGCCGGGGTGCAGGTCTTCATGTCCCAGAAGGTGCCGGTCTCGAGGAAGTTCGCGCCGTTGATCGCGATGCCCGTGGCGCCGCCGTCGCCGGCGACTCCGCCCAGGGCGTTGTCGAACTTGTTGACGAGCTCCATCTGTCGCACGCCGAGGGCGTGCATCTCGTTGATCTGCTCGGTGATGTCGTCGGCCGTGCACTCGGGGACGTCGTCGCCGGCGACGTACTTGAAGGTGCAGCCGAAGGGCACGCTGGTCTCGATGCCCATGACGACGGCCATCTTGCCCTCGTTGATGACCTGTCGAGCCTCGAACGGCGTCTTCACGATCCGGTAGAAGCCCTTGCCGGGACCACCCCACTGGGCGTCGATGTAGTCCTGGAAGCGATACATGTCCTTGGCCTGGAGCCGGATCGAGTCCATGTCGTCGCAGCTGTTGCGCTTGAGCGGGTAGAGCTGGCACAGCTGGTTGTTCTCCACCAGCAGGTTGACGAAGAGTCGCTGGCCGCCGCGCCAGGACCGCTCGAGCCACTTGTAGTAGGTGCCCTCGTGGGTCAGCGAGTTGGGGGCGGGCCAGTCCTTGAAGGTCGGCCAGCCGACCGGGTCGTGGCTGGGCTCACCGGACAGGAACGCCTCGAGCACCGCCCCGTTGCCGCCGGTCGCCGTGTGGTCGGCGCAGTCGCGCAGGGCGTAGGTGACGCCGAAGCGGTGCCACGGGCGGCCGCAGTGGGCGCTTCCGCCGAGGAACTCGAACGCCATCCCGTGGGTGTGCGCATCGATGAACCCGCGCACCTCCTGGATGTCGCTGACGCCGGCGTGCGGCTCCCCGTCGACGTTGACCTCGGCCTCGGGGAACTTCGCACACCCCTTGACCCGCTCGATCACGAAGTAGGTGGGCTTGTTGCCGGTGCGGATGGTGCCGTTGACGGTCTTGAGCCCGGGTCCGTTGCGCAGCTTGAGTCGGTAGCGCTTGATCGGCCGTGCGTCCTTGCGGACCCCGATTCGCGTGGGCTTGCCGCCCTTGGCGATCCAGATGGCGCGGGTGCTCGGCTTCGTCTCGAGGGTGACGCCGCCGCCCTTGGTGGCAGTGATGACGTCGCGCCCGTTGCCGTAGAGCAGGTAGGTGCCCAGCCCGGTGGCCTGGAAGGTGTAGCGGCTCGCCTTGCGCCGTGGCATCGAGCGAACGGCGATGGAGTCGCCGGACTCCTTCACGTAGGCGCCCTGGGCGGTGCGCAGCGTGTAGCAGCCGCCGGCCATCTCGAACCGGTTGGTGGGGTTGAAGGCGCGCGGACGATCGAGTGACATCGTCGTCAGCGCAGGGTCGGGCAGTGCGCGCTCGGACTCGACGTAGGCCGCTGCGTCGATGCGCTCCTGCGGTGTCGTCGGGTCGGCGGCCGCAGCCGAGACCGCCTCGCCGCCACGCGAGATCTCGTTCTTCGACGCCGGGTCGTGGGTGTGCAGGGCGCTCCCGGGCAGGTCGACGTGGGGCGCCGATGGGTCGGACGACGCCGCCGCCTCGGCGAGCGCGTCGGTGGCGCGCAGACGCGGGGCTTCGGGGGCGTCGGACCACGGCAGCGCGAAGGCGGACACGATCACGGCGGTCGCGAGCGTGAGCGGCAGCGCGACACGCAGCAGCGGACGGCGGG
>NZ_JAXMNS010000125.1:0-8959 GCF_034670285.1 Nocardioides sp.
TGCCCGGCGACGTGGGTCGGGCTGAAGACGCCGAGACGGGTCCGGAAACCAAACTCGTTGCTGGGTAGGTCGCCGAGACGGATGTCCACCGTCTCGACGCCGCGGTGGCTGACCCCGTCGGGCGAGAGACCGGCCTCGGTCACCAGGCCCGCGTCGACGTCGAGACGGGTCGCCGCGGCGGCCCGGTGGTCGAGCTCGAGGCTGTCGGCGGCGCCGCCGCCGACGACGGTCAGCCCGGCGTCGATGTCGAAGAGCACGTCACCCGAGGGACCGGGCCGGCCGACCGTCACGGCGTCCGCTGATGCGCCGGTGAGGATCTCGGTCTCCCCCGAGATCGAGCGCACGTCGACGACGTCGGCTCCGCCGTTGGTGGCCAGCCGGAGCGGGCACCCGTCGGCGTCGCAGCGGACGTTGCCGACGTGGGTCGACCGCACCGTGACATCGTCGCTGCCCTCGCCGAGCTGGACGTCGAGGAACTCCATCTCGCCGTAGGCGACGACGTCGGGGTAGATCACCGCGTCGTCCCCGGCGCCGATCGTGAACGGGCCGCCTGCCATGGCGAAGCCGGTGATGGTGACGTCGGTGAGCGTGCCGGTGAGCCCGGGAGCATCCGTCGCGTCGACCTCGACGGTGTCGCCGCGGTCGGTCCCGCCGGTCACCGCAGGCTCGAACGCCACGGAGGTGTCCTCGTCGGGAAGTGCTCGTGGACGCGCGATGTCCGGCACGTTGCCGGCCGCGTCACCCGACAGCGTCAGGGGCCCACGGATGGCGTCGAGGGTCCCGTCACCGAGGAGGAACGTGTCGGAGTTCGGTCCGCCGGACGCGATCACCGACGAGGCAGGGTCGCTGCCGATGATCCAGAAGACGTCGTCACCCTCGAGGCCCATGAGCTCGAAGATCTCGACGTTCTCGGCCAGGGAGCTGATCGCGCAGTCGTCCACGTCCGGTCGCCCGTCGGACCCGAGCTTGCACAGCTCGACGATCGCGTTGCCGGTGACCGGGTCGGTGTCGACGACGAAGCCGTCGTCGGCCTCGGTGCCGATGATCGAGTAGGTGTCGGTCCCGTCGCCGCCGTCGACGGACAGCTTCTTGTTGACCACGTAGGTGAAGTCGTCGATTCCGCCCTCGCCGTTGAGCTCGAGGCTCGCGGTGAGGATGAAGCCGCGAGCCACGAAACGGTCGTTGTCAGCGCCGCCGTCGGCGGTGACGTCGGCCTTGTTCGAGAAGACCGTGATGGTGTCCTCGCCACCGCGGCCCTGGATGTTGAGGTCCTCGGTGACGCCGTTGGAGAGGTGTCCGCGCGTGATCACCTGGGTGCCGAACTGGTCGACGCCCGAGCTGCGGTGCGAGGTCAGGTCACCGGGGCACTCGGCCTCGAGCGTGCCGTCCGGCTCGCAGTCGGCCTTGCCGAAGATCTGTCCGACCTGGACGACGTCGTCTCCAGGGCCGGCGTCGATCGTCGTCGTTGCGGCGTTGTCGTCGAGCGAGAAGGTGTCCTTGCCCGCGAGTCCGTTCACGTTCAGCTGCTCGATGCCGCTGTCGTAGTTGACCCGGTCGGCGCGGGTGGCCGGTTTGCCTCCGCTCAGCAGGGCGACGAAGGCGACCCCGCCGTCCCCCTTCCGCAGGAGGAACTCGTTGGCACCCACGGTGCCGTTGAGGGTGAGCGTGTCGCCTCCACCTGCGGAGTCAGCGACCGTGATGGTGCGGCTCGCGCCGGCAAGGTCTGCGGTGTACGAGTCGCCGCCGGCCTGGCCGTCGATCTCGAAGCCGTCGGGCAGGTTGGACTTCAGCGCGAAGGTGTCACCCAGGGCCGATCCCCTGACCACGTCGACCTGGTTCGACAGATAGGTGACCTCGTCTCCCGAGGGCTGGGAGATCCGAGCCTCGCCGAAGCTCGACGTGCCGGTGAGCGGACCGGTGGCGGCGGTGAGGTCGAGGGTGTCGCGGCCCCCGTCGTCGGTCACGGAGTCGCCGCCGAAGTCCCCCGCGAAGGCATAGGTGTCCTGGTCGACGCCGCCCGACAGCGAGTCGCCTCCGACACCCCCGTCGAGGGTGTCGTTGCCCGCGCCGCCGGTCATGGCGTCGGGGCCGCCGTTGCCGTTCAGCGTGTCGTTGCCCGGGCCGCCATCGAGGAGGTCGGCCCCAGGACCGCCGTCCAGCGTGTCAGTGCCGGGACCGCCGGTGATCTGGTCGGAGCCGCCCCCACCGTCGAGGTCGTCGAGTCCGGCACCGCCGTCGAGGAACACCGGAACGGTGATGTTGTCGCCGACCTCCACGGTGTCTGCCCCGGCACCCATGGAGCCGTGGATCGACGTGACCGACCCGGCCGGGAAGGTCGCTGCGCTGTATCCGCTCCGGGGGGTGCACACCGGTTGTGCCGGATCGCAGAACCGCACGGTGTAGGTGCTCCCCGTCTTGGTCACCTCGAAGCTCTCGGCGATGTCGCCGAGGCCGTCGAAGCGGTCCGGGCCGTAGGTCGGTCCGCCGTTGAGGATGAGCTGCCCGTCGACGAGCTGGGCGACCCGGAAGTCCGGCGTGCACGAGAGCTGCTCGTCGAGGATCGTGATGCTCTCGGAGAACGAGTCGTTGAACACGGTGATGCCGAACACCCGCGCCTTGCCGCTGAAGGACACGTTGGCGTTGAACTTCAGACCGAGGTTGAACAGGCAGGCAGCACCCTTGACGCCACCACCGTGCGCCTCGACCACCGTGACGATCTCGTCGAGGTGGAACTTCCCGTCGCCCCGGCCGGCCGCCGGCACGGCGATCGACTCGTCGTTGAAGTCGAGGCCGCCGGTGAGGTTCACGCCACCGCTGCCGCGGAAGCTGACATCGGCCAGGCCGCCGAGGACCGACACGCGACCCTTGACGTAGGCATCGATCTTGCCGCCGACCGCGACCTCGAAGTCGCTCGTGTCGTCGTCGGAGAAGTCGATCAGGTAGAACCCGTCCTCGAAGCTCTTCCCCTCCCCCAGGCCGGAGCTGTCGAGGCCGAAGCCGAGGTTGATCTCGAGGCCGAGGAAGCCGTCGACCCCGACCGTCAGGTCTCCGTCGAGGAACCCGGCGTCGAAGCCGACCGACTGCTCGAAGCTGAGCTGCGGGCCGACGCGGATCGGGCCGGGCGTGAACTCGATGAACGTCACGTCGGAGCCCAGCTCGCCTCCGAGCACCAGCTTCATCACGTCCAGCGGGTTCTCGAGGATCGGCAGGGAGAACATCTGCTTCCCGCTCGGACCGGTGTTGAGGTCCGCGATGATCGCCCGGAGCTTGTCGACCGGTGAGGCCCCCGCAGCGGTCGAAGAACTGCCCGAACGGGCGGCTGCGCCGGACGGTGCAGCCGCGGCCGCCGGGATCGTCGTCGGATGGGCCACGAAGGACGGCAGCACCTCGACCCAGCCGAGCTTGATCTTGCCGTTGGCGGAGCCGTAGGACGTCGCCCCGGCACACGCCCCGGCCGGAGCAGCCCTTCCCCCGAGGTCCTGGATCGTGCACGGCAGGTCGACGAGGAAGGTGAAGACCGCCCAGGAACGCTTGACCCCGGCATCGGGCACGCTGTCGACGTAGGCCTGCGCGAGATCGCGCAGGTCGGCGTCGAGGATCGGGATCTCCTCGTTGAGGATCGTCGTGATCGGCTTCTTGGAGAGCGGGTTGTAGTCGTCGACCCCCTCGAGCGCCGGGACGATCACCCCGTCGACGAAGTCGCTCACGTCGAGGGTCACGTTGTCGGCCGCCGTGCCGATGCTGAGGTTGGGAGCGCTGAGCGGCGAGCCGTCGACCGCCCAGTCGAGGACCAGCGGGAACTCCAGGGTGGGCAAGCCGGTGATCCGGGTCGCGACCGGCAGGTCGATGTCGACGACGACGTCCGGCTGGACCACGAAGAGCTCACTGGCCTTGCGCGCCCGGTTGGTGATGTCCGACATGGTCATGCGCACGTCGTCGCCGCAGGCGAGCAGGCACACCGAGAAGCTCGCCGCATCGTCGTTCGGGCCGCCGGACCCTCCGATGACTGCGCTGCCATCAGTGATCTCGACCTCCCCCACCTCGAGCAAGGTGGCGGTCGCGTCGATGTCGAGCGCCCCGACCTTGCCGTAGAGCTCGATGACCCTGCCACCCTCGACGAAGAACCCGTCGGCACGGCTGACCCCGAAGGCCACGTCGAAGCTGTAGCCGACCGTCGCCTGAGCGTCGGTCTCGAAGGCGAGGGCGAACACGGGTGCCAGGTCGAGGCCGGCGTCGAGCGTCCGGGTCGCGACCAGCTCGTCGGAGAGGGTGAAGCCGACCTTGAACTCGGCGGCGTTCGACAGCGAGGTCGGATCTCCCTCAGCATCAGTCACGTCGACGCTCACGCAGTCGCGCGCGGTGGGGCACAACGTGTCCTCCAGGGCGTCCTCGATGGCGGTGCGGAACGCCTGGCTGTCGCCGTTCCAGAGCCCGTCGACCTCGTCGGCCACCTTGACGATGTCGTCCCCGAGCGGTGACAGCGACGTGAGCACGTCACCCAGCACCGGAAGGTCCAGGTTCAGCTCCTCGGAGTCCTGCAGGCCCCGACCGACGAAGCGCGCCGTCTCGATCGCTCCGGTGACGAACGTGTCGAGGTCGAGGCTGAGCTCGCTGGTGTCGAGGTCGCTGGCGATGCGGATCTTGGGGGACCCGACGACGACGTCGTCGACGTCGGCCAGTGCAACGAACAGGACCGGGTCGGCCGCGTCGTAGGCGGCCAGGTCACCGCGCACCTTCACCGCACCGACGATGTCGCCGAGCGGGCTCGCGACCACGCCGTCGAGGTCGGCAGTGAGTGCGCCCTCGAAGTCGACGTCGAGCACGTCGGCCGGCGTCGGCGAGGCGAGGGTGGTCAGCAGCTCGCGGACGGTGACGAGGCCGTCGGCCTCGGCCCCGGCCCCGGGGTCGGCCAGGCCGACCGCGACTGCGGCGTCAAGGTCGGCTCTTCCCTCCACACTGGCCTCGAACGGCCCGAAGGCGACCGCACCCTCGAGCTCGGCGTCGAACTCAGCGGTGAAGGTCGGCCCGCTGTCCGCGGTGATGAAGACCCGCTGGTCGAGGTCGAGCGTGCTGTCGAACCGGAAGCCGACGGTCGGGTCCATGCTGACGCCGGCGGTGACGTCGATCGTCACGCCCCCGTCGGTCGGCGCGACCGGGAAGTCCTCGAGCTCGAAGGCGAGCGGATAGCCGGCCGACACGCTCTCGTCGACGGCGAAGCTCAGCCGCAGGTCGGTCGTGGTGACCTCGATCGACACCGCGTCGGGCACGCCGAGGTCGGCCAGCGACTCGGCGATGATCGCGTTCAGCGCCACCAGGTCCTCCGGCCCGCGGTTCTCCACCCGCTCGGCCACGACGGCGAAGGTCTCGACGAAGTCGACGAGCTCGGCGACGGTCGTGTCGATCAGGGGCAGACGCTGGTTCAACGCGTCGGTGCCGGCCATGGCGTCGATCTGCTCGGCCAGCGCGCGGACCATTGCGATGAGCTGGGCCGGCGACACGTCCTCGAGGTTGAGGAGCTCGTCCAGGTCGGTGCCGACGTGGATGGTGTCGACGTCGTCCCACTTGACGGTTCCAGTCGCTCCGCTGAGGTCGGTGGTGGTGTCGCTGGCGTCGAGCGCCTTGCTCTGGGTCGTGATGATCGGGTCGTCGCCAGCGGACGGGTCGTTGTCGAGGGCGCTGAGGTTGCCGACGACGTCGAACCGCAGGCGATCGGTGCCGGCGACACCGAGTCCGTCGCTGCCGAGCAGGAGGTGGGCGTCGATCTCGCCGCTGACGCCGAGGTCGACCAGCGCATCGAGCTTGGCCGCCGCCGCGTCGTCCGAGGTGATGGTCTCGCGCAACTCGACCAGGTCGATCTTGGCGTCGTCCGCGCTCGAGCCCGGATCGGTGAGCATGATCGCGAAGCTCGGAGCAATCGTGGCGTCACCGTCGAAGGTGAGGTCCAGGATGCCGAGGCGGGCGTTGGCTGTTGCCGTGCCGCTGAGATCCAGACCGAGGCTCGCCAACGGAGTACTGGGGTCGGCGCCGATGAAGATGCGATGGGCAGCGGTCACCGGGGAGTCCCGGACGTCGTCGTCGAAGATCAGCGTTCCGGGCGTCCCGCCGACCTGACCGGCGATCGTGGAGGCGCACACCGAGTTGTCGGCGAACGAGTTCAGCCCGCGGAACGCGGCGACCTCGATCCGGTACAGCTGCGCGACCGACCGACAGATGTCCCGGGCGGTGAGCGTGAGGTCCGCCCCGTCGACCTGGACCACCGAGCCCGCGTCGAGCCCGTCGCAGCTCGCCACGTCGGTGACCGACGGCCCGTTGGCGGCGATGAAGTCGTCGGACAGCTGGTCGGCGATGGTGCCGGCGATGGCGCGACAGACGTCGTTGGGCTGCAACGTGTAGCTCTCGGGCAGCCCGTCGCCGTCGATGTCGTCGTCACTCGCGTTCGGGACTCCGTCACCGTCCACGTCTGCACGGTCCAGGCCGAGCTCGGACTCGATCACCGGGTCAGGCGCGATCTTCAGGCCCAGGGTGAGGTTCAGGCCGAGGGTGGCCGTCGGGTTGTCCCACGCCACCGACCCGTCGATGCCGACGTCGAGGCCCTCGAGCTGGTCGCCCAGGGCGAAGTCGAGGCTGGGCCCGGACTCCGGGGTGTCGTCGTAGACCAAGGGGTTGCCGGCCGGGTCGCTCACGGCCGCGGCGATCTTCGCGGCGCACCCGGCGTCGTCAGTGAAGCTGTTGCGCGCGACGAACGCGTCCTTGCCGACCCCGAAGATCCCCGCGACGGCGCGGCAGATGTCTGCTTCGGAGACGGTGTGGGTGGGCGTCGCGGTGGTCGGGTCCAGATCGGGAAGGGCGATGTTGACGTCAGTCCCAGGAGCGACCCGGTCGCAGGCGGAGCGGGTCGCGAGCTGCGGGTTGTAGATCCGGAACTTCGCCGAGGTCGTGCCGATCCGGTCGGCTACCGGGAGCGCCGGATCACCGGTGATCAGAGCGTCCTCTGCGATCGCCCGGCAGACGTCGTTGGGCTCGAGCTCGTAGGCATCGGGGTTGCCGGTGTCGAACGGGTCGAGCACCTTCGTCAGCGAGATTGCGTAGGTGATCTCGGTGGTGCTGACCGACAGCGGCGCGAGCACGTCCTGCACGTCCTCGCAGTCGGCGTCTCCGAAGAGCCCGGCCCCGCAGAGCAGCTCAGCGACGTTGGCGATGCTCGGCTCCTCGTCCCCGGTGCCGAAGGCCTCGACCCCCTGCGCGACGTACTCGACAGCCTGGTTCATGCGCGCGGACACGTCGACGAGCTCACCGGCTGCGTCACCGACCAGCGGCAGCTCGGTGCCGAGCGCGCCGTACTGCTGCACCTGGGCCAGCCAGGCAGACACGGAGGCGAGCCCGGCGAGGACGTCCTGGGAGTCGACGTTCGCGAAGTTCGCCAGGCTGCTGGAGGCGAGGGTGCTGAGGTCGACCGACGGAACGACGTCCGCTTCCGCCAGGTCCCACGTGGCGGTCGTGGCCGCCGAGATCGGGGCCGTCAGACCGTCGACCTCGAAGGAGTCGAGGGACAGCACGGCGGAGCCGCTGAGCCCCACACCGACCGCGAGGTCGGCGACGGCGACGCGAGCGGGTGTCCCGACGGTCGGGTCGCCCCGCACCAGGTCCACCGCGAAGGACGCAGCCATCGTCGGCGCGATCCCGCGTGCCGTGATGTCGGAGAAGCCCAGTCGACCGACGGCGTCGAAGGTGCCGGTGGCGTCGAGGTCGACGGTCAGGTCGCTCGCTGTCGTGTCGACCGAGAAGGCGCCTCCCGCGAGACCCACCGAGAGCGAGCCGGCCAGCGTGCGGGTGGCCGCCATCTCGGCTCCGGGCTCCGTGGCCAGCGTGAGACCGATCGAGTCGAACCCGAACGCCACCGGCACCGTCGTGCCGGCGCCGACGTCCAGCGGGAGGACCACCTGGCCGTCGTCGACGGTCGCCGTTGCGGTGCCGGCGTCGTTGAGGGCGTTGAGCGCGGTGATCAGCTCGGCCTCGTTGCCGGGCTGGGCCGGCAGCGAGGTGAGATCGAGGTAGTCGCCCAACGAGGCACTGTCGACGATCGGGCCGAGAGGTGAGCGGTAGGAGTCTTCGGGGAACAGCTCGAGCGCCGCGAGGTCGCCGAGTCCTGAGACGACCTGCGCGAGCTCGGCCGGCGTCAGCGAGTCGATGTCGACCGCCGTCGCGACGAGCTCTTCGTCCGAGCCCGTGAACATCGCTCCGGCAGCAGGGGCGAGGGTGTCGGAGGCTCCGACGTCGGCGTCGAGGGTGAGCACCCAACCAGTGCCTGGGTCCGCGCCGCTGAGGGCTGAGATCGACGCGATCCCTGCCCCGGCTGCGCCTCCGTTGAGGCTGAAGTCATCTGTGGCGAGGGGTCGGGCCGGCGGGGGTGTCGTCGTGCCCGCACGAGCGCTGAACACCGGCTCGCTGAACTGCACCCGCACCGTGGCGTCGTCCGTCGTGGTGGCCGCCGAGGTGATGCCCGGGGGCACCGGCGGGCGGGCGGACGCGGTGGAGCCGAGTCCGAGCCCCATCCCGAGTGCCGCCAACCCCAGCGCGCCCAGCGTGGCCAGCAGCCACCGTCGTCTCAGTCCCCCTCGAACCGCGATGTGAGGCCCTTCGCCGGCGCTGTCCGACGTGGATCGTGCGCTCCGTGACGTCATGAGACGTACTCCCCCGATTTGTTGCTTTCCCACAGTCGCCGAGAATCGGACCGTGAGCGCTTCCCTCCGCCGGTCAGCGCTTCGGACGCTAGTGAAGGTGTGCCGGGAGGGCAGTGGACGAGGCTTGGACTACACAAATTCTTCACACGATGGGCGAGGTAGCCGTCGAAACTGGCCCAGGGTGACCATGGCTACGTCAGGGCGTCACGTGATATAGGTCACGATGCGATTTGGCTGGTGTGGACAGGGTTTCCGGACATCAGCGGGTAGTGCCGTGC
>NZ_JAXMNS010000126.1:0-8936 GCF_034670285.1 Nocardioides sp.
AAGCAAACCTCCCGACCCTCCTCCACCTCGACCGCACGGTCGGGGGCGAAGAAGCCTCCCGCCAAGAAGCCGGCCTCGAGCAAGACGTCAGCCAAGAAGCCCACCGCCAAGCGCACGGTGGCCGCCGGGCCGGCCCCTCGCGCGGTTCGCACGGGCACCGGTCCGGTCGCCCGGTTCTTCCTGGTGGTGCTGCGGGCCCTGGGTGCGCTCTGGCTCGCCGCCGCTCACGGCGTGGGGGCCGCTGCGCGTGGTCTCGGACGCACCGCGCGCGAGCTCGATCCCGAGCACCGGCGCGACGGCGCCGGACTCTTCCTCTTCGCCGTGGCCGTCGTGGTCGCCTCCTCGGTGTGGTTCGAGGCGACGGGCGGGATCATGGAGTTCGCTCGCGCCGCTGTCGTCGGCACCGTGGGCAAGGTCGGCTGGCTCGTGCCGCTGGCACTGACCTGGTCGGCCTGGCGGATCATGCGTGACCCGGTCGGCAACGGCCCCGCAGGTCGTCAGGCCGTGGGCTGGGTCGCCCTGAGCCTCGGCGCGCTCGGCATCGTCCACATCGCTGCCGGTGACCCGCAGCCGGTGGCCGGCGACACCTCCCCGCTGCGTGAGGGCGGTGGCGCCATCGGGTACGTCGTCTCCTCGCTGCTCATGGACCTGTTGCGCACCACCGGAGTCGTCGTCCCCGTGCTGCTGCTGATCGCTGTGTTCGGGGTGCTCGTCATCACCGCCACGCCCCTCTACCGGGTGCCCGAGAAGCTCGCCGTGCTGCGCGACACCGCGCTGGGCCGGGTCGACGACGCCCACGACTCGCGCGGAGCGCGCGACGACGACTGGGAGATCGATCCCGATCTCGGCGACCCGGCGTACGACTCGCCGGTGATCGAGGACACCGCGACGCGCAAGCGCCGCGGTCGCCGCTCGGCCGAGAGCGACACCGAGGCCGACACCGACGCGATCGCCGCCGTCGAGCCCGACCACGACCAGACCTCACCCGACGCTCTCGACGTCGCGCTGGACCACGAGTCGAGCGAGGACGCCTCGCTCGCCGAGGCCACTGGGTTCTCCGGGGCCTCCGGGTCCTCGGCCACCTCGCCGGTCGCTGCTCCGGCCGGTTCGCGCGCCGAGCAGCTCGAGCCGCCGCCCCACGCGCCCCTCGAGCCGCGCATGGAGCAGCTCGCGCTCTCCGGCGACATCGTCTACTCGCTGCCTGCCAACGAGGTACTCAAGCCCGGGTCGGTGCACAAGGCACGCTCCAAGGCCAGCGACGAGGTCGTCGACCGGCTGACCGAGGTGATGTCTCAGTTCAACATCGACGCCCAGGTGACCGGCTACACCCGTGGCCCCACCGTCACCCGTTACGAAGTCGAGCTCGGCCCGGCTGTGAAGGTGGAGAAGGTCACCGCGCTGTCGAAGAACATCTCCTACGCGGTGGCCTCGGCCGACGTGCGGATCCTCAGCCCGATCCCGGGCAAGTCCGCGATCGGGATCGAGATCCCCAACGTCGACAAGGAGAAGGTCACCCTCGGTGACGTGCTGCGCTCCAACACCGCGCGCAGCGACCACCACCCGATGATCGTCGGGCTCGGCAAGGACGTCGAGGGCGGTTTCGTGGTCGCCAACATGGCGAAGATGCCGCACCTCCTCGTCGCCGGCGCCACGGGCTCGGGCAAGTCGAGCTTCATCAACTCCATGATCACCTCGGTGCTGATGCGCTCCACCCCCGACGAGGTCCGGATGATCCTCATCGACCCCAAGCGGGTCGAGCTCAACATCTACGAGGGCATCCCGCACCTGATCACCCCGATCATCACCAACCCCAAGAAGGCCTCCGAGGCGCTGGCCTGGGTCGTGCGCGAGATGGACCTGCGCTACGACGACCTCGCCAACTTCGGCTTCCGCCACGTCGACGACTTCAACAAGGCGGTCCGCGCCGGCAAGGTCGAGGTGCCCGCGGGCAGCGAGCGCGTGCTCTCGCCGTACCCCTACCTGCTGGTCGTCGTCGACGAGCTCGCCGACCTGATGATGGTCGCCCCTCGCGACGTCGAGGACGCCGTCGTCCGCATCACCCAGCTCGCCCGCGCCGCCGGCATCCACCTGGTGCTCGCCACTCAGCGCCCCTCCGTGGACGTCGTGACCGGTCTGATCAAGGCCAACGTGCCCTCGCGCCTGGCGTTCGCGACCTCCTCGCTGGCCGACAGCCGCGTCATCCTCGACCAGCCCGGCGCCGAGAAGCTTGTCGGCCAGGGTGACGGGCTCTTCCTGCCGATGGGGGCCTCGAAGGCCGTGCGTGTGCAGGGGTCGTGGGTCACCGAGGCCGAGATCGCGCACGTGGTCAAGCACTGCAAGACCCAGCTCGAGCCGACCTACCGCGAGGACGTCACCGCCCCCGCCGCCAGCAACCGGGTCCTCGACGACGACATCGGCGACGACATGGACCTCGTGGTCCAGGCGATCGAGCTGGTCGTCTCCACGCAGTTCGGCTCCACCTCGATGCTCCAGCGCAAGCTGCGCGTCGGGTTCGCCAAGGCCGGTCGGCTCATGGACATCCTCGAGAGCCGCGGGGTCGTCGGACCCAGCGAGGGGTCCAAGGCCCGCGACGTGCTGGTCAAGCCCGACGAGGTCGACGCCGTCATCTTCACCATCCAGGGGGAGCAGTGAGCACCATCTTCGAGCCCGTCTCCGAGCCCGTCTCCGAGCCCGTCACCGAGTCCATCACCGATCTCGAGCCGTCGGACGACGTCGATCACCTGCCCCCGGAGTCGCTGGAGGTGCATCGCGACGGGCCGCTGTCGCTGGTCGTCGGCGCCTTCGCCGGCGTCGTGGCGGTGGCGTTCCTGCTCCGCGCGGTGGGAACGGGGTCGCTGCTCGACTGGGCCCTGTTCGCGCTCACCGGCGCAGTCGCAGTCATGCACCTCGCTGCCCTCGTCGACGCCCGGGCGCCTCTCCTCGTCCTCGACACCCTCGGTGTCCGCCTGCGTCGCGGCTCGCTGTGGGAGGGCGTCGCGTGGTCGGACGTCGACCACCTCGAGCACCTTCCGCGTGCCAGCACGCTGCGTGACGGCTCGCTCACGGTGGTCACCACCGACGGTCGTCGTCTCGGCACCCGACTTTCCCTCTCGACCCGTCTGGTCGGCGCCGACTGGCACGAGGTCGAGGACGCCCTGGAGGAGCTGAGCGGTGGTTCGGTGACGATCACCAGCCCGCCGCGGGCCGAGCGTCCGGCGCCGAAGCCCCTGGTCGAGGTGTCCGAGGACGTCATCGACGGCGAGCAGCCCGAGAGCGAGCCGGTGCTGGTCGAGCAGCAGGTCGCTCCTGAGGCCGAGGAGACCCCTGAGCCGGAGGACGTCCTCGAGGTCGTCATCGCACCGCAGCGTGAGTCGCGCCCAGCGCTGCGCGGCGAGGTGCTCCTGACGCCGTCTCGCGAGGTCGCACCCGAGATCGCACCCGAGGTCGCACCCGAGGTCGCTCCCGGGGGCCCTGAGTCCGCCGGGTCGGCGACGCCCGAGGAGCTGCCTGCGAGCGAGCAGACCCAGACCATCGTCATCGACGGCGACCTCGACTCCGGTCCGTTCGCTCCTCGCACGCCGGTCGAGCCGGTCGTGGGGCGCCACCTCGCCCTCGCTCGTCAGCGTGTGGGCGTCTCGGTGGAGTCCCTCGCCGAGCGCACGCGCATCCGCCCTCACGTGATCGAGGCCATCGAGGTCGACGACTTCGAGTCGTGCGGTGGCGACTTCTACGCGCGAGGTCACCTGCGCACCCTCGCTCGAGTGCTCGGTGTCGACTCGGCCGAGCTGCTCGCGCTGTACGACGAGCACTACGCCCACGCCCCGATCGACGCCCGCCGCGTCTTCGAGGCCGAGCTCGCCGGAGCCCAGGGGAGTGGCCGGGTCGGTCGGGGCGGACCTAACTGGTCGGTGCTCGTCGCCTCGGTGATGGCCGTCGTCCTGGTGTGGTCGGTGGCGCGCCTGGTGATGGAGGGTCCCGTCCCGCTGTCGGACCAGCCGGTGCTCAACGGTTCGCCGGGTGGTCGCGCCACGCTGTCCGGAGCGACCACGAAGGTGCCGGTCACCCTGACCGCCGCCACCGGAGGCGCTCGGGTGATCGTGCGCGACGCGCGTCAGCAGGTCGTCTTCGATGCCCAGCTGGCGTTCATGCAGACCGCCGAGCTGAGCGTGGCACCGCCCGTGCGGGTCAGCACCACCGACGGCGGACTCCTCGTCACGGTCGACGGCACGGACGAGGGCGCCCTCGGAGCCACCGGACAGGACGCCCAGCGCACCTACGTGCCGTGAGTCACGTCCGCGACGGGTTGTCGTGGTTGGTGAATCACGGCGCCGGGGCGGCATAGTAGGTCCGACATGACGACATCGACGACCCCCACTTCCGACTCCCCGAGCAGCCTTCCGACCGGCGAGGGCGAGAACGCTCCGTCGCGCGAGCTGCTCTCGGTGGCCATGCTCACCCTCGGGTGCGCCCGCAACGAGGTCGACTCCGAGGAGCTCGCCGGTCGACTCGCGGCCGACGGGTTCCGACTGGTGTCCGACCCGGCCGAGGCCGACACCGTGGTCGTCAACACCTGCGGCTTCGTCGAGGCGGCCAAGAAGGACAGCGTCGACGCCCTGCTCGAGGCCTCCGACCTCAAGGAGACCGGACGCGCCCAGGCCGTCGTGGCGGTCGGCTGCCTGGCCGAGCGCTACGGCAAGGACCTCGCCGAGACGCTGCCGGAGACCGATGCCGTGCTCGGCTTCGACGACTACCCCGACATCGCCAACCGTCTCCGCGCGATCGTGGCGGGCGAGACCCACCACGCCCACACCCCGCAGGACCGCCGACTCCTGCTGCCCATCAGCCCGGTCGACCGGACCGCGCCCGAGGTGGCCCCGCGCCAGCGGCTCGAGTCCGGGCCGCTCGCGCCCCTCAAGCTCGCGAGCGGGTGCGACCGCCGGTGCACGTTCTGCGCGATCCCGGCGTTCCGCGGCTCCTTCGTCAGTCGTCGCCCCTCGGACGTCATCACCGAGGCGCGCTGGCTCGCCGACCAGGGAGTGCGCGAGCTCTTCCTGGTGTCGGAGAACTCCACGTCGTACGGCAAGGACCTGGGAGACATCCGTCTGCTCGAGACGCTGCTGCCCGAGCTCAGTGCGATCGACGGCGTGGAGCGGGTGCGGGTGTCCTACCTCCAGCCCGCCGAGACGCGTCCGGGCCTCATCGAGGCCATCGCGACGACGCCCGGCGTGGTGCCCTACTTCGACCTGTCCTTCCAGCACGCCAGCGCCACGGTGCTGCGGCGCATGCGTCGCTTCGGCGACCCCGAGAGCTTCCTGGGCCTGCTCGAGAAGGTCCGGTCCTTCGCGCCCGAGGCGGGGGTGCGCTCCAACGTGATCGTCGGGTTCCCCGGCGAGACCGAGGACGACCTGCAGACGCTGTGCGACTTCCTGGTCGCTGCCCGCATGGACGTCACCGGGGTCTTCGGCTACTCCGACGAGGACGGCACCGAGGCCGAGTCGTTCACCGACAAGCTCGACCCCGACGAGGTCTGGGCCCGCGCGCAGCACGTGACCACGCTCGTCGAGGAGCTCAACGCCCAGCGGGCCGAGGAGCGCATCGGCGAGGACGTCGTCGTGCTCGTCGAGAGTGTCGAGGAGATCGGGGCCGAGGGCCGAGCGGCCCACCAGGGTCCCGAGGTCGACGGCACCACGCGGCTCGAGGGCGAGGCGACCTGGAAGGTCGGCGACCTGGTGCCCGCCCGCGTCGTGAGCACCGAAGGCGTCGACCTGGTGGCGGTCGCGACAGGAGAAGCCCGATGAGCGAGACGACGCCGGCGAAGACGAGCAACTACAACCTGCCCAACGCCCTGACCACCCTGCGGATCCTGCTGGTCCCGGTGTTCGCCTGGGCCCTGCTGGGTCACGACCACGACTCGATCGGCTGGCGCGTCACGGCCTACCTGATCTTCGCGGTCGCCGCCATCACCGACAAGATCGATGGCGACATCGCGCGGGCGAGGGGGATCGAGACCGACTTCGGACGGATCGCCGACCCCATCGCCGACAAGGCACTGACGGGCATGGCCTTCATCGCGCTCTCGATCACCGGAGACATCTGGTGGGCCGTCACGATCGTGGTGCTGCTGCGCGAGTGGTCGGTGACGATCCTGCGGCTCTCGGTCGCCAAGAACGTCGTGATCGCGGCAGCCCGCAGCGGCAAGATCAAGACGATGCTGCAGGCGCTGGCCCTCGGAGGGCTGATCCTGCCCGGCAAGCAGATGACCGGCTGGGCCGACGTCCCCGGCGACGTCCTGTTCGGCGTCTCGCAGGTCCTGCTCGCCGCGGCGGTGGCCATGACGCTCTGGTCCGGGTACGAGTTTTTTCGCGAGTTCTGGCGCCAGCGCGGGATCACTTCCGCAGCCTCGCCGTCGCACCCCTGACGTTTTCTCGGAGTTTTCGCCAAGGGGTAGACGGGGTGTCCCCGCACCGGGTTAGTGTTCAGGCCTTCCCCTCTGCAGGGTCGAATTTCGGGCTCAGCAGGTGCACCATGACCCCGTTGTGCTCGACCCTTCGAAGGGTAATAACTCTGTGTTCACGCACCCCACACGTCGGCGCGGCATCGCTGCCGGCGCACTCCTCAGCCTGGTCGCGGCGCCGCTCTCGGTGATCGCCACCACCTCGCCCGCCTCAGCAGCACCGGCGGACGAGGTCGACGTCCAGATCCTCGCGACCAACGACTTCCACGGCCGCATCGCGAACGACCCGTTCACGTCCGCGGCCGGCGCCGCGGTGATGGCAGGGGCCGTCGACGAGCTCCGTGCGGCCAACCCGTTCACCACGTTCGCTGCGGCCGGTGACCTGATCGGCGCCTCGACGTTCGAGTCGTTCGTCGACCAGGACAAGCCGACCATCGACGCGCTCAACGAGGCCGGCCTCGAGGTCTCCGCGGTCGGCAACCACGAGTTCGACCAGGGCTACGACGACCTCGTCAACCGCGTCATGGCCCCCTACGACGCCACCAGCAACCCCAAGGGTGGTGCTGAGTGGAAGTACCTCGGCGCCAACGTGAAGATGAAGGATTCCGGCGACCCCGCACTCGAGGCGACCTGGATCAAGGACGAGGGCGGCGTGCAGGTCGGCTTCATCGGTGCCGTCACCGAGCACCTCGACGAGCTGGTGAGCCCGGACGGGATCGCCGAGATCGAGGTCACCGACATCGTCGAGGCGACCAACGCCGCGGCTGACGACCTCGTCTCCGACGGAGCCGACGTCGTGGTCCTCCTGGTGCACGAGGGAGCTCCGACCACCGACTGCTCCGCGATCGACTCGCTGGGCGCCGACTCCGACTTCGGCTCGATCGTCCAGGGTGTCAACGACAACGTCGACGCGATCGTGTCCGGGCACACCCACCTCGCCTACGACTGCTCCTTCCCGGTGCCCGGCTGGTCCGGTCGCCCCCTGACCGAGCGCCCGGTCGTCTCGGCCGGCCAGTACGGCGCCAACCTCAACCAGCTGGTCTTCACCGTCGACTCGAGCACCGGAGAGGTGCAGGCGAAGACCCAGACGGTGCTCAAGCTGAAGGACGCCAGCGGCGCCGCACCCAACTACACCCCCGACGCGGCCACGCAGGAGATCGTCGACGAGGCAGTCGCCAACGCCGAGGTCCTCGGCGCGGAGCCGCTGGGTGAGATCAACGACGACTTCTACCGCGCCAAGCTCGCCAACGGCACCACCGAGAACCGCGGCGGTGAGTCCACCCTCGGCAACCTCGTTGCCGAGATCCAGCGGGACGCGACCGAGGACGAGACGTTCGGTTCTGCCCAGATCGCGTTCATGAACCCCGGTGGGCTGCGCGCCGACCTGCTCGGGATCGACGGCGCGTTCCCGCGCACCGTGACCTTCAAGCAGGCCGCGAACGTGCAGCCGTTCGCCAACACGCTGGTCAACATGGACCTCAGCGGCGCCGAGATCAAGACGGTGCTCGAGCAGCAGTGGCAGCCGGACGGCTCCTCGCGACCGTTCCTCAAGCTCGGTGTCTCCGAGGGCTTCACCTACACCTACGACCCGGCCGCTGCCCAGGGCGAGCACATCCTCGCGATGTACCTCGACGGCGAGCCGATCGACCCGTCCACCATCTACTCGGTGACGGCCAACTCGTTCCTGGCCTCCGGGGGCGACAACTTCAGCGCCTTCAAGACCACGGGTCGTACGCAGGACACCGGCCGCACCGATCTCCAGGCGCAGGTCGACTACTTCGACGAGTTCGCCTCGACCTCGCCGCTCGAGGTCGACTACAGCCAGCGAGCCGTCGGCACCACGCTCGGAGAAGGTCCGTTCGCCGCCGGCGACACCGTCGGCATCGAGCTCAGCTCGCTGTCGATGACCGGTCCCGGCGACGTCACCGACACCGAGGTCGAGGTCACGCTCGACGGAGACTCGCTGGGCACCTTCCCGGTGACCACGACGGCGCTGGAGGCCCTGCCGGGCTTCGACGAGGCCGGCACCGCGTCGGTCGTCGTCACCATCCCGGCCGACGCTGCCACGGGTGACTACGAGCTCGAGGTCAGCGGCGCGACGACCGGCACCGACATCGCTGTCCCGATCTCGGTCCTGGGCGCACCGGCCAAGGTCAGCCCGCGTCTGAAGATCACTGCGCCGAAGAAGATCAAGAAGAACAAGCGCCCGCTCGTCCAGGTCGCGCTCGGCGGCCGGGGTGCAGGCGAGGTCACCGGCGAGG
The DNA here is from genome assembly GCF_034670285.1 of Nocardioides sp. Classification (GTDB taxonomy): domain Bacteria; phylum Actinomycetota; class Actinomycetes; order Propionibacteriales; family Nocardioidaceae; genus Nocardioides. Next base: position 8,716 of record NZ_JAXMNS010000126.1, read on the forward strand.
TCCGCTTCCGCTATGCCGGCAAGCAGGTCACCAAGCAGGTCACCAACGGCACGGTGCAGCAGCGCCTGGCCAAGCTGACCTCGAAGAAGACCAAGGTCAAGGTCATCTACCTCGGCGACGGTGAGACCTTCTCCCGCAAGAAGAAGACCACCACGATCCGGCTCCGCAACAAGTAGCACCCCTCTCGCAGCAGCGCGACCGGGGCAGGGAGACCTTCCTGC
>NZ_JAXMNS010000127.1:0-8900 GCF_034670285.1 Nocardioides sp.
GTGGCCGAGGTGAACGACGCCGCAGCAGCCACGGTCATGGTCGACCTCCACCGCGCCCTCGCAGACGGGCAGAGCCTCGCCCGCGCGCTGCTCACCGTGCGAGACCACGTGAGCGACGACCGGGCGGCCACGGCGACCGCGGCGTCGTTCGTGGGGCTGGGCGTCTAGGAGCCGGTCGGCGCGACGTACGACGCCAGGTGCTGCCCGGTGAGCGTCGTGCGGTCGGCGACCAGGTCGGCGGGAGTGCCCTCGAAGACCACCTGGCCTCCGTCGTGGCCCGCACCGGGGCCGAGGTCGACGATCCAGTCGGCGTGCGCCATCACCGCCTGGTGGTGCTCGATGACGATCACCGACTTCCCGGAGTCGACCAGCCGGTCGAGCAACCCGAGCAGCTGCTCCACATCGGCGAGGTGGAGCCCGGTCGTCGGCTCGTCGAGCACGAAGACATCGCCCTTGCCGCCCAGGTGGGTGGCGAGCTTGAGGCGCTGACGCTCACCACCGGACAGCGTCGTCAGCGGCTGACCCAGGGTGAGGTAGCCCAGGCCGACGTCCTCCAGCCGGGAGAGGATCTTGGAGGCGGCCGGGACGGCCGCGTCGCCGGACCCGAAGAACTCCGCGGCCTCGGCGACCGACAGGGCCAGCACCTCGCTGATGTCGCGGCCACCGAGGGTGTAGCCCAGCACGGAGGCGTCGAAGCGCCGGCCCTCGCAGACCTCGCACGGCGCCGCGACCCCCGCCATCATCGCCAGGTCGCTGAAGACCACCCCCGCGCCGTTGCAGTGCGGGCAGGCTCCCTCGGAGTTGGCGCTGAAGAGCGCCGGCTTCACGTCGTTGGCCTTGGCGAAGGCCTTCCGGATCGGGTCGAGCAACCCGGTGTAGGTCGAGGGGTTGCTGCGTCGCGACCCCTTGATCGCACCCTGGTCGACGGTCACCACGCCGTCGCGGCCCGACACCGAGCCGGTAACTAGCGAGCTCTTGCCCGAACCCGCGACACCGGTCAGGACGCACAGCACCCCCAACGGCAGGTCGACGTCGACCGAGCGAAGGTTGTGGGTCTCGGCTCCGCGGATCTCCAGCACGCCCGTGGCCGAGCGCACATCGCTCTTCAGGCTCGCACGGTCGTCGAGGTGCCGACCGGTGGTGGTGTCGCTCGAGCGAAGTCGCTCGACGTCGCCCTCGAACACCACCTGTCCCCCGGCACCGCCCGCACCCGGACCGAGGTCGATGACGTGGTCGGCGATCGCGATCATCTCGGGCTTGTGCTCGACGACGAGCACCGTGTTGCCCTTGTCGCGCAGCTGCAGGAGCAGCGCGTTCATCCGCTCGATGTCATGCGGGTGCAGCCCGATCGACGGTTCGTCGAAGACGTAGGTCACGTCGGTCAGCGACGAGCCGAGGTGTCGGATCATCTTGGTGCGCTGCGCCTCACCGCCCGACAGCGTGCCCGACGGCCGGTCCAGGCTGAGGTAGCCCAGCCCGATCTCCACGAACGAGTCGAGGGTCTCCCCCAGCGCCGTCAGCAGCGGGGCCACGGACGGCTTGTCGAGGTCGCGCACCCAGCCGGCCAGGTCGCTGATCTGCATCGCGCTGAGGTCGGCGATGCTGACGCCGTTGATCTTGGACGAGCGAGCCTCGGCGCTCAGCCTCGTGCCGTCGCAGTCGGTGCAGGTCTCGAAGGTGACTGCCCGCTCGACGAAGGCGCGGATGTGCGGCTGCATGGCCTCGACGTCCTTGGCCAGGAAGCGCTTCTTGATCTCGGGCACCAGCCCGGCGTAGGTCAGGTTGATGCCATCGACCTTGATCTTCGTGGGCTCGCGGTAGAGCAGGTCGTCGAGCTGCTTCTTGGTGAACTTCTCGATCGGCTTGTCGGGGTCGAAGTAGCCGCAGCCGCGGAAGATCCGGCCGTACCAGCCCTCCATCGTGTAGCCAGGGATCGTCAACGCACCCTCGTTGAGCGACTTCGAGGCGTCGTACAGCGCCGTCAGGTCGATGTCGTTGACGGCGCCGCGGCCCTCGCAGCGTGGGCACATCCCGCCGACCACGTTGAAGGACCGACGCTCCTTGACCTCGCGGCCACCCTTGGTGGTCGTGACGGCTCCGGCACCACTGATCGAGGCGACGTTGAACGAGAACGCCTGCGGCGGGCCCACGTGGGGGTCACCGAGGCGGCTGAACAGGATGCGCAGCATGGCGTGGACGTCGGTGACAGTGCCGACCGTCGAGCGCGGGTTCGCCCCCATCCGCTCCTGGTCGACGATGATCGCCGTGGTCAGGCCCTCGAGCACGTCGACGTCGGGACGTGCGACGGTCGGCATGAAGCCCTGGAGGAAGGCGCTGTAGGTCTCGTTGATCAGTCGCTGTGACTCGGCCGCGATGGTGGCGAAGACCAGCGAGCTCTTTCCTGATCCGGAGACGCCGGTGAACACCGTCAGGCGGCGCTTGGGGATCTCCACCGACACGTCGCGCAGGTTGTTGGCGCGGGCACCGTGCACCCGGATCAGGTCGTGGCTGTCCGCGTCGTGGCTCACCCGCGGCATCCTGCCACGGCCTCAGGCGACGGCGCTGTCGCTCTCCGCGCGCCACGCAGCGACTCGCGCGAGGTACTCCGCTGGCGCATCGAGCATGAGGGCGTGGCGGTGGTCGCTCAGCACCTCGCCGGCCCAGTCGGCACGGCGGGCGAGCACCTTGCGCAGCACGCGCGCAGGCACGAGGGCATCGGCGGTCCCACCCAGCACGAGGGTCGGCGCGACCAGCTCGTCGACGGCGCGGTAGACCCGTCGTGGGTCCAGCCACAGCGCCGCGATCGACCGGGTCGAGGCGAGCAGCGCCCGGCTGCGCTCGGCGGCGTGGTGCTCGTCGCGCGGGCGGGAGTCGGTGGCCATCGCCTCCAGCAGCGCGGGTCGGATGCCGGTGGGATCGTTGAAGATCAGCCGCATCAGCTGGTGGGTACGCCGCGACGGCAGCGCCATCGGGACGACCCCGCTCCACGTCGCGCGCGGGATCGGCAGGAAGGCCAGCGGGCAGGACGGCGGGAGCGCCGGTGAGACCAGCACGAGGTGCTCCACCCGGTGAGGGTGGTCGGCCGCCAGGAGCGTGCCGACCAGTCCGCCCATCGAGTTGCCGTGCAGGGCGAAGGTGGCCCACTCGAGGTGGTCGGCGACCGCTAGGACCAGCTCGATGTGCCCGTCGACGCCGAGCGACACCGCCGACTCGGCGGGGGTGTGCCCGAAGCCGCCCAGGTCAAGAGCGACCACGGGTCCGTAGGAGGCGAGGCCGGCGATGACGTCGATCCAGTTGGACGCCGATCCGCCCAGACCGTGCACCAGCACCTGCGGCTGGGTCGCGCCGGGACGTCCGTCGGCGCGCAGCACGCGCACCGTGCGTCCACCCAGGTCGAGCACGTCCTCGCGCACGCCGGCCCAGGCCGGGTCACGAGTCCCCCAATCAGCAGCAGTCATACCGATAGTCTGCCAGCCTCCCCGTCAGCCGACTGACCACCGAGGACCACTATGACGTCTGCGCAAGAGCCCAACGAGCTCGTTGCGCTGCGTGAGCTCCACCGGATCGTGCTGCTCGTCAACTCCGAGACCGACCTCTCGGCCGTGCTCGAGACCGCCGCTCAGGGCGTGGTGGACGTGCTCGGCTTCCAGGCAGTCGTCGTCAACATGGTGACTGCCCGTGGAGACTTCGAGGCCGTCACCGTGCTGGGTCCCCCACGCGAGTCGCTCCTGGGGGCACGAACCCCGCGCGAGGCCTTTCTGCACGACCTCGAGGTCGCCGACGACTGGGGAATGCTGCGATTCATCCCCGAGGGCAGGATCGAGGCCGAGCTTTATCCGGAGTGCACCTGGACCACCCCCGACGAGCCCGCGGACGTCCCAGACGCGTGGCTGCGCGACGACGCGCTCTATGCGCCGCTCTACAACCCCGAGCGCGAGCTCCTGGGGATCCTCAGCGTCGACCTCCCCCACGACGGACGCCGCCCGAGCGCACTACGGCGTGAGGTGCTCGAGATGTACGCCGTGCAGATGGGCCGCGCCATCGGCCACGCCCGCGATCGGGAGCGCCTCGCCGAGCGCCTGCGACTCTCGACCACCACCCGACAGATCCTGCAGATGGCGGCCGTGGCCGACGACCTCGAACCCTTGCTCGAGGCGAGCATCGAGCCCATCCAGACGGGCTACCGGGCGACAGCGGCCTGGATCAGGCTCTTTGCCGACAAGGGTGGCGCGTGGACTGCCTCGAGCTATCCGAACGCGCTCCCGGGCGACGGGCAGGACCCCAGCGACCTCTACCTCGACCTTGATCTCGACCAGGCGCTGGGGGCGGCCGAGCAGGTCGCCGTCGAGTGCTGGCGAACGCAACGCACCTCCGTGGTCTCGCGCAGCCGCCCCGTCGAAAGGGCCGAAGGGCTTGGCCTGACGGGCCGCGACCCGGCGCTGGACTGGCTGGAGGCCCTGGGCCTCGACCAGTTCGTGCTGGTGCCGATCGGGGTGTCCGACCAGTGCCTGGGCTACCTCGTGCTCGCCCGCGAGATCGGCCTCGACTGGACCGAGATCGAGGAGCAGAACGCCTCAGACATCGGACGAGAGCTGGGCCGGGTGATCGAGTCGGCACGGATCCGGGCTCGCGAGCACGACCTCATCATCCGCCTGGAGGAGCTCGACGACTACAAGAGCCGGGTCGTGACCACGATCATCCACGAGCTGAAGAACCCGCTCGCGGTGGTGGTGGGCAACCTCGAGCTGGCGCGCGACGAGCCCGCGCTGGTGGCGCGCGCACACACGGCGATCCAGCGGGGTGCGCAGCGGATGCAGAAGCTCGTCGACGACCTGCTGGCGCTCACCAAGCTGCGCGAGCCGGTGGCCGACACGCTCCGGGTGCCCGTCGACCTCGGAGCAGTCGTGCGCGACGTCGCCGCGCTGGTCATCGACCAGGCCCAGCTGGGCGCGGTGACGCTCGATGTCAGTGCCGTCCCTGGTGGCGTGCGGATCCTCGGAGAGCCGGCCGAGCTCGACCGGCTGGTCCTCAACCTGGTGTCCAACGCCATCAAGTACACCGGACCCGGTGGGCGGGTGACCGTCTCGCTCACGACCGAGGCCGACCACGTGGTGCTCGTGTGCGCCGACGACGGGATCGGCATCGCGCCGGCCGACATGGCGTCGGTGTTCGGCGAGTTCGACCGCTCGTCCAACCCCGAGGCGCGGGCCAAGCCGGGCAGCGGCCTGGGCCTGCCGATCGTGCGTCGGATCGTGCAGCGCCACGACGGCTCCATCGAGGTCGACTCGACCCTCGGGCGCGGCAGTCGGTTCGTCGTGACCCTCCCGATCGGTCAGATCTCCTAGTCATCACGGGTGAGATCTGTGCGAAAGCCTGGCAGAGGTCCGCACCCGGACCTAGCGTCGCGAGCACCCCCCGCCCTCAGGAGAAGCCCGTGTTCGACACCGCCCCCGAAGCCTCGACGTTCCACCTGTCCCACGACATGCCGTGCACGCGCTGTGGGCACGCCCGACACACCTACCTGGCCTGCTCGGACCGCTGTGCCTGCCAGCCGGCCGAGGCGCGGACCCTCCAGGTCAGCGCCTGAGGCTCCACCGCCGGAGCGGCCGGCCTCAGGGCTGCAGCATCACCTTGATGGCACGACGCTCGTCCATCGCGGCGTAGCCCTCGGCCACGTCGGCCATCGGCAGCGTGAGGTCGAAGACCAGGCCGGGGTTGATCGTTCCGCTGGTCACGAGGTCCAGCAGCTCGGGCAGGTAGCGCCGCACGGGCGCCATCCCGCCGGCCAGGCCGACGTTCTTCTGGAACATCCGACGCACCGGCAGCTCGACCCCGTGGGGCACACCGACGAAGCCCACCATGGCGCCGGGGCGGGCCACCGCGAACGCGGTGCCCATCGACTGGTCGGTGCCCACGCACTCGAGCACTGCGTCGGCGCCCACTCCCCCGGTGATCTCCTTCACCGCGGCGGCGCCTTCCTTGCCGCGCTCGGCGATGAGGTGCGTGGCGCCGAACGCCGTGGCGATCTTCTGGCGCGGCTCGTGGCGCGACATCGCGATGACCTTCTCCGCGCCCATCTGGGCGGCCGCGAGCACGCCGCACAGGCCCACCGCGCCGTCGCCGACGACGACGACGGTGCCGCCCTTGCGGACGCCGGCAGCGACAGCGGCGTGCCAGCCGGTCGGCATCACGTCGGAGAGCGCGAGGAGCGAGGGCAGCATCGCGGCGTCGGGCGTGCCGTTGGTGGCCACGAGGCTCCCGTCGGCCTGTGCCACCCGGGCGTACTCGCCCTGGCCGCTGTTGGTCATCCCGAGGTTCACGCACGCCGACTGCATGCCCACCTGGCAGTGGGCGCAGGTGTTGTCGCAGTGGTCGAAGGGCACGACGACGAAGTCGCCGGCCTTGAAGTCGCGCACGTCCGAGCCGACCTCCTCCACGACGCCGACGCACTCGTGGCCGATGGTGTCGCCGGCGGTGATCGGGTTCTCACCGCGGTAGGGCCACAGGTCGGAGCCGCAGATGCAGCCGGCCACCACCTTCACGATCGCGTCGGTCGGAGCCTGGAGGACCGGGTCGGCGACCTCTCCGAAGCGGATGTCGCGGGTACCGTGAATCGTGGTTGCCTTCATGATGGTGATCTTGACACCCCGGTCCAGGATCGCCGAATAACTCATATATGAGTTACGGTCGTGCCATGTCTGATGACTACAAGGGCCGTATCGGCAACCTGATCCGCGACGCACGCAAGCACCGAGGTCTCACCCAGACCCAGCTCGCCGACCGCCTCGCCACCAGCCAGAGCGCCGTGAACCGGATCGAGAAGGGCCACCAGAATCTCTCCCTCGAGATGCTGGCGCGCATCGGCGCCGCCCTCGACTCCGAGATCGTCGCCGTCGGCGCCGGTCCGACGCACCTGCGCATCCAGGGCCCGACCACCTTGTCCGGCTCGATCGACGTCAAGACGTCCAAGAACGCCGGCGTCGCGCTGCTGTGCGCCTCGTTGCTCAACCGCGGACGCACCACGCTGCGCAAGGTCGCGCGCATCGAGGAGGTCAACCGACTGCTCGAGGTGCTCAACAGCCTCGGGGTGCAGACCCGGTGGCTCAACGACGACAACGACCTCGAGATCATCCCGCCCAAGGAGCTCGACCTGACCCGTATCGACGAGGCCGCGGCCCGTCGTACCCGCTCGGTCATCATGTTCCTCGGCCCGCTGCTCCACCGCGCCGACAACTTCGACCTGCCCTACGCCGGCGGCTGCAACCTCGGCGACCGCACCGTCCAGCCGCACATGGTCGCCCTGCGTCCGTTCGGCCTCGAGGTGAAGTCGACCGACGGGATGTACCACGCCCAGGTCAACCGGGCGATCGAGCCCGAGCGCCCGATCGTGCTCACCGAGCGTGGTGACACCGTCACCGAGAACGCCCTGATGGCCGCTGCCCTCCACACCGGAACCACGACCATCCGCAACGCCTCGTCCAACTACATGGTCCAGGACCTCTGCTTCTACCTGCAGAAGCTCGGGGTCACCGTCGAGGGCGTGGGCACGACGACCCTGCGGGTGACCGGTGTCGCCACCATCGACGTCGACGTCGACTACTCCCCCAGCGAGGACCCGATCGAGGCCATGTCGCTGCTGGCCGCGGCGATCGTGACGAAGTCGACGCTCACCATCCGCCGGGTCCCGATCGAGTTCCTCGAGATCGAGCTCGCGGTGCTCGAGGAGATGGGCCTCGACCTCACCCGCTCCGAGGAGTACGTCGCCAACAACGGCCACACGCGCCTCGTCGACCTCGAGACCCGGCCCTCCCAGCTGCACGCACCGCTGGACAAGATCCACCCGATGCCGTTCCCCGGCCTCAACATCGACAACCTGCCGTTCTTCGCGGTCATCGCCGCCGTGGCCGAGGGCCAGACCTTCCTGCACGACTGGGTCTACGAGAACCGCGCGATCTACCTCACCGAGCTGACCAAGCTCGGCGGCCAGGTCAAGCTCCTCGATCCGCACCGCGTGATGATCGAGGGACCGACCGCGTTCTCCGGCGCCGAGCTGATCTGCCCGCCCGCACTGCGACCGGCTGTTGTCATCCTGCTCGCGATGCTCGCCGCCAAGGGCACCTCGGTGCTCCGGGGCACCTACGTCATCCACCGCGGCTACGAGGACCTCGCCGAGCGCCTCAACACCCTCGGCGCGAACATCGAGACCTTCCGAGACATCTGAGCGGCCCCGAGCCCCCGCGCTCACCCACGACGCCGCCGCGAACCGCCATACTCGCGGGGTGACGTCTCCACGCACCGGTCGTGCCTACCTCGACGCCGTGCTGGAGCACCCGGGTGCGGTGCTGGCGATGGCGCACCGCGGTGGGGCCGGGCATCCTGACCTGATCGGGCTGGAGAACACCCGGACCGCCTTCGCCCACGCCATCTCTCTGGGCTACGACTACCTCGAGACCGACGTCCACGCCACGGCGGACGGCGTCCTGATGGCCTTCCACGACGACGTCCTCGACCGGGTGACCGACCACTCGGGGAGCATCGCGACCTCGACGTACGACGCCGTGCGCGACGCGCGGATCGCGGGTCGCGAGGAGATCCCGACCCTCGACTCGTTGTTCGAGGCGTTCCCGGCCACGAAGTTCAACATCGACCTCAAGTCGGCCGGCGCCGTGCGCACGCTGGCCGACTTCCTGGCCGCGCGCAACGCCTTCTTCCGGCTCATCGAACCAGATCACCGGAGTGTCACCGTGCCAGCCAAGCCGGCCTGGAACAGGCGGCCGGGTGGACCGCACGCGGACGAGCACGGGCGCGCCCGCATCAGCGGCCGCTTCAAGGCTTCCTGCGCCAATCCAGTTCAGCTCTTCCAGCAACAGGCCGGATGTCATCAACGCCTCACGCGGGCC
>NZ_JAXMNS010000128.1:0-8845 GCF_034670285.1 Nocardioides sp.
GACGGCGCACGGGCCCGGCATCGGGGCTCGTCACGGTCGGAGTGCTGGCAGGCGTCGCGTTGATGCTCGTCCCCGTGCAGGCCGACCGAGTGCTCACCCTCGTCACGGGTGGCGCACTCGTCCTCCTGGGCCTCCGCGAGGCCGCACGGGCTCTGCGCGCGGGCACCTGGTGGGGTCGTGCTGTGACAGGCGGGGCGTTGCTGCTTCCCATCGGAGTGGCCCTCGCCCTCGTCTCGGCGCAGCTCGTCACCATCGGTGTGGCGCTCGCCGGCACTGCCGTGCTCGCTCACGTGGCCATCAGTGTCGGCGTGCGGCTGGGTCTGACCGACATCGACCGGACCGAGGACACGAGGCCGCTCCTCCTCTCGTGGCTCACGTCGCGCGCTGACCAGGTGTCCGAGCGAGAACAGGTGGTGCGAGGCCTCTTCTTCGAGGGGTCGCAGACCCTCAGCCGTTCCATCCGGTTCGCCCTGATGATGCTCTTCGCGTCGGTCATCGCGGCGATGGGCGTCCTGGTCGACTCCACCGTAGTGGTGATCGGGGCGATGCTCGTGGCGCCCCTCATCAACCCGATGATGGGCATGGCGCTCTCCCTCGCATCGGGTTGGCCGCACCGGCTGAGCCGCTCGGCCGCGGCGGTCCTCGGCGGCACGGCCATCAGCGTCGGCACCGGCTGGCTGCTGGCCACGCTCTTCGACGCCGCCATCGACCTCGACACGAACACCCAGGTCACCTCGCGTGCGAACCCCACGCTCAGCGACCTCGTGATCGCCGTGGCCGCGGGCGCCGCCGGCGCCTACGCCCTGAGCCGTCCGGACGTGTCGGCGTCGCTGCCCGGAGTGGCGATCGCCATCTCGCTCGTGCCCCCGCTCTCGGTGGTGGGCGTGACTCTCCAGCAGGGTGCCGCAGCGCAGGCCCTGGGCACGTTCCTGCTCTTCCTGACCAACCTCACGGCCATCCTCGTCGTCGGCATGGTGGTCTTCCTGCTCACCGGGGTCGCCGCCCTCGGGCGCGGCTCCGAAGGAGCTTCCCGGGTGCGGACCTCTCTCGTGGGCGTGCTGGTGCTGGCCCTGTTCGTCACCGCTGCCCTCACGCTCAACTCGCGGCGCATCATCGAGGACTCGCTCGCCGCGGACGACGTCCGGCGCAGCATCGTGGAGTGGCTGGGGCGCGACAGCGAGTTCGCCATCGTCTCGGTGACGATCGACGTCGACACGGTGACGGTCGTGCTCGCCGGACCCGGCGACCCGCCGACCGACGATGCGCTCGCCGCCGATGTCGCGGACGACCTCGACCGGCCGGTCGACATCGACCTGCAGTGGGTCCCGCGCGAGCGTCGCGTGATCGTCAGCCCGTGAAGCCGGCTCAGCGACGGACCAGGCGGAACTTCGTCGGCGGCACCCGCTGCGTACGGTCCTCACGGTCGATCTGCGAGGTCACCTTCATCGTGATCTTGTGACGACCCGGGCGGGTGCTCACGTCGCAGAACTTGAAGCGGCGGGTGGCCTGGCGCGGGTCGTCGGCGAACGCCTTGTAGGCGCGCGAGGAGAGAGCCTCGCCGTCGGGGCTGCGCAGGGTCACCTCAGCGATCCAGTCGTCGGTGGGGACGGTGACCCGGTAGGAGAACGCGTAGCTGTGGCACCCGGAGCGGAGCTTCTGACGCTTGGCGTCGGTGGAGCCCCAGGACGAGGCCTTGCCGGCGCCGGCTGCGGCAGGCGACACCGTGGCGGACGCCGTCAGCAGGGTCGCGACGAGGGCGAGAGCGGCGAGAACGCCGGAGAGGATGCGGGTCATGGATCCACCGTGCCGTGGTTGCGCGGAAGTCGCGATGACGCGCACCACAAGCGGCGCATGACGTAGAGCACACGTGTTCACTCAAGCCGACGGTGAACCCTCGTCCACCAGCGTGAGCCGGTCCCAGTCGGTGACGATCGGCACCAGCTCGCCCGTGGTCCAGGCGCCGATCTGGTCAGCATGATGGGGGTCCCCGGGCACGCCGGACGCCCCCGTCGGTACCACCCAGCCCCCGGCGCTCCGGTCGGCGAGGTCCCAGACGTAGCGGGCCACCGAGCCGCGCGAGCACACGTCGGTCTGGCCTGGGTAGGACGACGTACACCGCACGCAGTCGCTGTCGCCGGAGACCGCCGGGCGCGGCAGGTCAGAAGCGTCGACGCGCGGTACGGCGTGCGCCGGCGCGAAGACGTGGGTCTCGCCCCAGGCGACCGGCGCCGCGGCGTCCACCTCCTCGAGAGCTTCTCGGGCCAGGGCGGTCAGGTCGATGCCGAACGGAGTACCGGCGGCGACCAGGTTCGGCAGCGCGAGAGCCACGCGGTGCGTCGGGTCCAGGAACGGCGTGAACACCGGGTCGTGCACGTGCTCGGAGCCGGGGTCGAAGAGCGCGTCGAGCTCGGGGCGGGCCACGAGCCGCTTCACCAGCGCCGACCTCCAGGCTGCGAACCTCCCGGCCTGCACCGACCCGGCCTCCATCCGGCCGTCGAAGTCGTCGAAGGCGCAGGGGACGAGGGAGGTGAGCGCCGGGACCGTGCCGAGCAGGGTGTCGTCCAGCATCTCCACGAAGTGCCCCGTGGTGAGCTCGCTGCGCCTCTCGAGCAGCTCAGCGATCCGTCGCGCTCGGTACGACGGCGCGAAGGCGCTGCCGATCGCGTCACTCTCGGGGCCGCGGCGCTCGTTGGCCGTGACCACCTGTCCATCGGCGCCGACGTCGTGGCGGGGCGGCTCGAGCCAGCCGCTCCAGACGCCTTCGTCGCGGGTGGGCACCCGCCCGGCGATGCGGTAGCGCACCGTGCCGTGCACGTCGGCGATGACCACGTTGTTGACCGGCTCCACCCAGTGCTCGAGGGCCGCGTCGACGTCATCCACCGTGCGAGCACGAAGCAGCGGCAGGAGAGCGTCGAAGCCCACGTCGCCCAGCTCGGTCGCGGCGTCGCGCAGGCTGTGGCCGGTCTCGAAGACGACCCCGCGCTCGGTACGGACCACGCGCACCGGCACCTCGTCGTACGACTCCTGCTCGGTCCGGACCCGCACGGTCTCGGTGCGCTCGAGCACCACGTCACGCGGCGGGACCTCCTCGTCGTGGACATCCTGGTAGTCGGCAGCGGCATTGGTGATCGCCCAGGCGACGTCGCCCGCGTGCGCGAAGTGCTGGACCCCGGGCACACCGGGAAAGGTGAAGCCGACGACGTCGCACGGGTCGTCGGGGTCCTCGCAGGCCAGTCGCACCTGCTGGTAGACGCCCGGCTGCTCGATCACCCTATGGGGGTCGCCTCCGATGAGGGGCCGCCCGGACGCAGTTCGCGCTCCCCCGACGGCCCACGCGTTGCTGCCGTTGGCGGGAATGCCCTCATAGCTCAGCAGGTGCGCCTGCTCGCCGAGCGCCTCGTCGAGACGTCGCCGCCAGAGCTCGCCGCCGAGGCCCGCGAAGAGCAGGTGCTGGCCGTGGAAGACCGCCAGCGGCATCCAGTCCTCCCACGGCTCGGGAGCCGCACCGAGCGCCACCAGCTCGGGGGCGTCGTCACGGAGTCCGGCATTGACCCCCTCGACGTAGGCCGAGACGAAGGCATGGCCTTCCTGCGAAAGACCCGCGCACGCCTTCCGGGCGGTGTCGACCAGCATCGTCTGGCGGGCCAGCCTGTCCCAGCCGAGCCCCCGCTCGCCCACCAGCTCGGCGGTGGTGCCCGTCGCACGACGCCGCTGCCACTCGAGCTGCCAGGTCCGGTCGTGGGCCGTGACTCTGCCCTGGGCGCGGGCGAGGTCCATCATCGAGCCGGCGCGCACGTGCGGAATGCCGTGTTCGTCGCGGTACAGGCGCGTCACCCTGGTCATCAGGGCGAGCCTAGCGAGATTCAGCCCGGGATCTGGCCGAAGTCCCCTCGCTGGAACGACTGGTAGGCCTCCATCACCTCGGCCTTGGAGTTCATCACGAACGGTCCGGCCCAGGCGAGCGGCTCACGGATCGGGCGACCGCCGACGACGATCACGTCGAGCCGGGGCGAGCGGCTCTCCTGGGTGCTGTCCGCGGCGATCGTCAGGTAGTCGCCGGCGCCGAGCGCGGCCGCCTGGCCGGTGCGCAGCGGGCAAGCGTCGGTGCCGACGCGGCCCTGACCGTTGAGCACGTAGACCAGCGCGTTGAAGTCGACGTCCCAGGGCAGGTCGAGGCGCGCGCCGGGCTCGAGGCTCGCGTGCACCAGCGTCATGGGCGTGTGGGTGGCGCCGGGACCGGCATGCCCGTCGACGGTGCCGGCGATGACGCGCACGAGAGCGCCGGCGTCCGGGGAGGTCAGCAGCTGCACCTCGCCCGAGCGAATGTCCTGGTACTTCGGGGTGCTCATCTTGGCCTCACGCGGGAGGTTCACCCAGAGCTGGATGCCGTGGAAGAGGCCGCCCTTCGTGACCATCCACTCGGGCGGGGCCTCGATGTGCAGCAGGCCGGACCCGGCGGTCATCCACTGGGTGTCGCCGTTGGTGATGGTGCCGCCACCGCCGTGCGAGTCCTGGTGGTCGAAGGTGCCGTCCATGATGTAGGTGACCGTCTCGAAGCCACGGTGCGGGTGCCAGGCCGTCCCCTTGGGCTCACCGGGCGCGTACTCCACCTCGCCCATCTGGTCCATCATGATGAACGGGTCGAGGTCGCGCAGGTCGAGCCCGGCAAACGCCCGGCGCACCGGGAAGCCCTCCCCCTCGTAGCCCTGGGGTGCGGTGCTGATCGCGCGCACGGGGCGGGGCACGTCTCCGAGACCCGGCGTCTTCACACGCTCCAGCACCGTCAGGTCTTCCACGGTCACTGCGGGCATCTCGACCAACCTCCTTCACGGCCGGCGACCCGAGTGGTCACCGCCTCTTGTCACAGACCCCAACACTAGTTGAATCTTTGACATTCCCGACCGCGAGCGGCAGCCGCACCTCCACCGTGGTGCCACGGGCGATCGCGGAGGTCACCGAGATCGCACCTCCGTGCCGCTCGACGATCGAGCGGGTGATCGAGAGGCCGAGGCCGCTGCCCGGGATCGCCTGGCCCTGGGCGAGTGACGACCGGAAGAACCGCGAGAACAGCCGGTTCTGCTCCGCCTCCGGGATGCCGATCCCGTTGTCGCGCACCTGGAGGAAGGCCTCGCGGCCCCGCTGCTCGAGCACGACGTGGACCGACCCACCGTCAAGGGTGAACTTCACGGCATTGCTCAGCAGGTTGACCACCACACGCTCGAGCATGTCGCGGTCACCGGTCACCTCGACGCGGTCGTCCGGCAGGACGACGTCAAGCGTGAGGCGCGGACGCTGTGCGTGCATCGGACCGACGACGGCGAAGGCCTCGGCCACCGCGTCGCGCAGGTCGAAGGACGTCGCCGCGACCTGCACGCCGGTCTCGGCCACCTTCGACAGCGTGAGCAGGTCGTTGATGAGGGACAGCAACCGCTCGCTGTTGGTGGTGACTCGGCCGAGGGCATCACGCTGACGGGCGTCGAGGCCGCCGAGGGTGCCGTCGGAGAGCAGCTCGAGGTAGCCCAGGATGCTGGTGATCGGGGTGCGCAGCTCGTGGCTCACGGTCGACACGAAGGTGTCCTTGACCGTGTCGATGTCGCGCAGCCGCTCGACGGCGTTCTGCTCCGCCGCGAGGGCGGCCCGCAGTGCCTCCTCGGTGAGGACGGCGTCGGTCATGTCCTCGGAGGTGCAGAGGTAACCGGTGGGTCGGCCCTTCGCGTCGGTGAGCAAGGTGACGTTCGTGCGGTGGATCCGCTCGATGCCGTCCTTGCGCCGGAACCTGATCTGGGTGCCCTCGGGCAGCCCCACCATGGCGAGCAGCACGCTCACGTGGTCGGCCCTCACCCCCAGGTCGATAGCCTTCTCGGCGATCGCCTCGTCGCTCTGCAGGAAGGTCGGGCGCCTCCCGACCACCTCCGCCTCGGAGTAGCCGAGCAACCTCTCGGCGCCGGAGTTGAAGCGCACCACCCGACCCGACTCGTCGGTCACGATGATGGCCACTCCGCGCGCGCTGTCGACGATGTTGTTGACGAGGTATCGCTCGGTCTCGGCCTCACGGGCAGCCGAGATGTACTCCCCGACCCTCATCAGGAGCGGGACGACGATGACCGCGCAGGTGATCGCGTAGCCCGACAGCAGCACGCCCCGGATCTCGTCCGGCACACCGAACGTGGTGACGTCGGGCGGGAACGGACCGCGACCGAAGACAGACAGCCCCAGCGCGAACGCCACCACCCAGACGAGCTGGCCGAGGGCCTCGCGCGCCGAACCCCGAAGTGCGCCCCAGGCCAGCACCGGGATGGTCAGGAAGATCAGTCCGGAGGCTGCGACCGAGAGGAGCAGCAGCGGAGTCGCGATGACGAGCACGAGCCACTGCGAGATGCGCTCGGCGTCGGGCGCCACCGCGCGGTGCGAGGGCAGGCGCAGGAAGAACGGCGTCACGATCAGCTGCGCGGCGAGCAGCGCGATCGCGACGCCGATCCCGGTCAGCAGTGGCAGTCCGACACCGGTCACCACAGCGGTGAGGGTGAGCGAGAGACCACCGAGGAAGGCCGACCCGACGCACGCCACGAGCCACTTGCGCAGGTCGCTGTCGGTCCTCAGCGCTGCCGGCGAGCGGACGCCGTCCGTCTCGGTGGTCAGCAGTCGAGCAGCAGTCCAGGCCGCGAGTGTCACTCCGAGGCCGAAGCCGAGCGCCACGTCCAGAGGCTGGGCCAGCAGGGCCACGCTCCCGACGGCGACGCCGAGCACGAGGACGAGCAGCGCCGGCTCCTGGCGCCGCGGCGTGAGCATCAGGATCCCGGTGGCCAGCCCGAGGGGCCACACCCCGGCGATGAACCCGGCATCAGGGGCGCTCGCACTCGAGCCCACTCCGGCGCCGAAGAGGAGCAGCAGGAGCAGCGCGATGCGCCAGCGCAGGCGGACGCCCACGATCCACCTCCCTCTTCTCCCGAGCTCTCCCGAGCCTCCCGCTCGTGACCCCAGTGTGGCGCGTCGACGACTCCAGCACACACACAACACCAGAGTTCGCACCGCTCGCTACGGTGAGCGGGTGACTCGGACAGCAGGTAGCAAGGATGTCGTCATCGTCGGCGGCGGACACAACGGACTCGTGGCAGCCGCCTACCTGGCGCGTGCCGGACTCTCGGTGCAGGTGCTCGAGCGCCTCGACCACACCGGTGGAGCGGCGATCTCGGCGCCGGCTTTCTCCGGCCACCCGACCCGGCTCTCGCGGTACTCCTACCTGGTCTCGATGATGCCCGAGACCTTGATGGCCGACCTCGACCTCGACATCGCCCTGCTCTCGCGCGGCACCGCGTCGTACACCCCGACGCTGCGCGACGGCCGCGCCGGCGGACTGTACGTCGAGCGGGTGGAGCGCGAGGCCACCCGGCAGTCGTTCCTCGACCTCACCGGGTCCGACGACGAGTACGACGCCTGGCGGGAGTTCTACGCCGACGTCGCCGACCTCGCGCACGTGGTGGCCCCGACGCTGATGCAGCCGCTCCCGACCGACCGCGAGCTGCGCGAGCGTGTGGACCCGGGCATCTGGCGCGACCTGGTCACCTCGCCCCTCGGTGCCGCCATCGAGCGCCGCTTCAGCGACGACACCGTCCGCGGCGTCGTGGCGACCGACGCCCTGATCGGCACCTTCGCCTCGATGCACGACCAGTCGTTGATCCAGAACCGCTGCTTCCTCTACCACCTGATCGGCAACGGCACCGGTGAGTGGCGGGTGCCGGTCGGCGGGATGGGCGCGGTCACCGACGCCCTCGCCCGGGCTGCGATCGCGGCGGGTGCCGAGATCGTGACGGGCGCCGGGGTCAAGTCGATCCTGGCCGACGGCGCCGGCGGCGAGGTCACCTGGGACGACGCGTCGGGCACCCACACCACCGCGGCCGACTACGTGCTCGCGAACGTCGCCCCGTGGGTGCTGCAGATCCTGCTCGGGGGCGAGGCCGACCCGGCCACCAAGCCGCAGGGGTCGCAGCTGAAGATCAACCTCCTCCTCGACCGCCTCCCCCGGCTCCGCTCCGGCGTCGACCCGGCGCTCGCCTTCTCCGGGACCTTGCACCTCGGCGAGGACTACTCACAGGTCGAGGCGGCGTACGCCGACGCAGCCGCCGGGCGGGTGCCCTCGACGATGCCGGGCGAGGTCTATTGCCACTCGCTCTCCGACCCCTCGATCCTGGGCGAGGTGCCCGAGGGCACCCACACCCTGACCTACTTCGGGCTGCACACCCCGGCGGCCCTCTTCGAGTCGGACCCCGAAGGCGCGAAGGCCCTGGCCGTCGAGCGGGCGATCGCTTCCCTCGACGCCCACCTCGTCGACCCGCTGGCCTCCTGCCTGGCTCGCGACGCCGACGGCAACCCGTGCATCGAGGCCAAGATCCCCCAGGACATCGAGCGCGACCTGGCGATGCCGGGCGGGCACATCTTCCACGGAGACCTGGCCTGGCCCTGGGCGTCGCACCGCTCGCGCCTCGAGACCCCCGCCCAGCAGTGGGGTGTGGCCACCGACCTCGAGCGCGTGCTGCTCTGCGGCTCGGGCGCGAGGCGCGGCGGAGCCGTGTCGGGCCTGGGCGGACACAACGCCGCGCAGGCCGTCCTGGCCTCGCTCTGACGCCTGAAGGTCGACCCGATTTCACCCTTCGCCCAGCCGCTGGTATGTTTTTTCTCGTACGAACAACGCGCGGCATTAGCTCAATTGGCAGAGCAGCTGACTCTTAATCAGCGGGTTCGGGGTTCGAGTCCCTGATGCCGTACGGATCTCCACGCTCGAGGCCCACCACGCAGAGATGCGGGTGGGCCTCGAGTGCTTTCCACGGTCTCGAGAGCCCCGGCGGTC
>NZ_JAXMNS010000129.1:0-8827 GCF_034670285.1 Nocardioides sp.
GTTCAAATCCCACCGCCACCGCCACGTGATGTCGCAAGACGTCTTCAAGCCCGGATCCTCAGTGCGAGGGTCCGGGCTTCGTGCGTTCTCTGGCGCCTCTGGGCGGAGGAATCCCCGGATCTCCGGGGATTCCTGACGTTCTCAGGGAGTGCTTCCCCTGAGAACGTCAGGAAGTCCCTGGGAACGGCGGAAGTGCGAGCCGTGCTAGCATCGCCACATGACGATGACAACGCTCCCCGGTGAGACCTCGAAGGAGCTTCTCGACGCGACCGCCTGCCTCTTCAAGGGGTTCAGTGACCCGTCGCGGGTCGCGATCGTGCGGCACCTCACGCTGGGCGAGCACCGCGTCGTCGACCTGACCGATCACCTCGGGCTGGCGCAGTCGACGGTGTCGAAGCACCTCGCCTGCTTGCGTGACTGTGGCGTGGTGACGTCACGGCCCAAGGGTCGGGCCTCGGTGTTCTCGCTAACACACCCTGACGCGGTCGAGCGGCTGCTCGCATTGTCGGACGAGCTGCTCGTCCTCACCGGTGCCGCAGCCGTCGGGTGCGCGACGAACGGCACCGAGACCCTCGCGCGGGAGCGCTGAGATGGCCTGCGCGACCCACACCACAGATCAGGCCGGACAGGCCGGTCAGAGCGGTCAGGCTGGGCGGCCCGTCCTCACCCTGGACGACCGCAAGCGCCTGGGCCGACGGGCCCAGCTGTTCGCAGGCGCCTCGGTGGCCTACAACTTCATCGAGGCGGTGCTCGCCATCACCGCCGGCCTGGTCGCCGGCTCGGTGGCCCTGGTCGGCTTCGGGCTCGACTCGGTCGTCGAGGTCTCGTCGGGGCTCATCATCCTGTGGCAGTTCAGGCACGTGCTCCCGGAGTCGCGCGAGCGCCTGGCGCTTCGACTGATGGCCGTCTCGTTCTTCGCCCTCGCGGTCTTCGTGGGCGTCGAGTCCGTCCGAGCACTGATCGACGGGCGAGCCGCCGAGCACTCGACCCTCGGCATCGTGATCGCCTCCACGTCGCTGGTGGTGATGCCCTTCCTCTCGTGGGCCCAGCGGCGCACCGGCAAGGCCCTCGGGTCGAACGCCGTCGTCGCGGACTCCACCCAGACGCTGCTGTGCACCTACCTCTCAGCGGTGCTGCTGCTCGGTCTCGTCGCCAACTCGGCGCTCGGGTGGTACTGGGCCGACCCGATCGCCGGACTGGTGATCGCCGCGATCGCGATCAAGGAGGGCCGCGACGCCTGGCGCGGCGAGGGCTGCTGCGCCCCCGCGCCGAAGCCCCCCGCACGGCCCGCCGAGCCCGAGAAGACCGGCACTGGCTGCTCCTGCTGCTAGGAGACCGGCTCCGTCGCGTCCGTGGGCAGCGTCGGGGCGTTGGAGAGCAGCACGCAGAAGCGGGGGCCGCCGTCCTCGGAGACCTCCAGCCAGATCCGACCGCCGTGCAGCTCGGCGATACGACGACACACCGCGAGACCGACGCCGCTGCCGACGGTGCGGTCGTCGGCGGCGCCGCGCTCGAACATGTCGAAGATCCGCTCGCCGTCCGTGATCGGCGCCCCGTTGTCGGCGACCCGGAGCACGGGCCAGGCCGTGTCGGGGTCGGTGATGGCATCGACGACCACGACGGGGTAGCGGTCGTCGGGGACGTACTTGAGGGAGTTGCCGATCAGGTTCGACAGCAGCGTCTCGAGGAGGTTGTGGTCGCCGCCGATCTCCGGCAACGGACGGACGCGTACGTCGGCGTCACGCCCGGAGGCGCTCAGCTGCTCTGCGGCGACCCGTCGAGCCAGCGTGTCGACGTCGACGCGGTGCCGCTCGAGCGCCGTGCGCCCGATCTGGGCGAAGGACAGGATGTCGTCGATGAGCCGCGCGCCGCGGTCGGCCGCCCGGTCGATCCGCTCGGCCAGGTCGGACTCCGGAGTGCCGGCGAGCTTGGTGGCGAGCATGCCGCTGAAGCCCTTCACCACCGTCAGGGGCGTGCGCAGGTCGTGCGCCATCGCCGCCGAGAAGTCGGCGAGGTCGTCGTTGGCGCGCCGCAGCTCGAGCTCGGCCTGGCGCCGCCCGGTGACGTCATTGATGAACGCGTGAAAGGTCAGTCCGGCCTCGTCGGTCACCGTCCACAGCGAGATGTCGACGCGCAGGCGTCGACCGTCGCGCGCGATCATGTCGGCCTCGTACTGCTGGTCGGCCGGCGGCGGCCCCTCGCCGGCGAGGTAGGCCATCATCTCGGAGCGACCGTCGTTGACCTTCGAGCGCTGCACCAGCTCTCGGGCCTGCTTGCCGCGCATCTCCTCGGGGGAGAGGCCGAAGAGCGTGAGCGCTGCATCGTTCCACCCCTCGATCGTGCCGGCGAGGCCGAAGGTGACGTAGGCCGCACAGGACCCCGCGATGATCGCGTTGGCCCGGCGCTCGCTCAGCTCGAGCTCCTCGGCGATCGCGTCGCGGGCCTCGATGGCCTCGCGGGCGAGCGCGAAGGCGTTCTCAGCACCGGCGCGGCGCAGGTCGACCTGGCGCAGACGTGAGGACTGGAGCCAGACGAGGGTGAAGCCCACGACGCCGACCAGGGTCGCCGCGATCGCGATGAGTCCGGCCGTCTTGTCGGTCTCGCCGGTGTCGGCGGCGTGGACCACCAGGAGCCCGCCGAGGACCGGCACCAGCGTGGCCACGGGCAGGAATTGCCGCACGATGATGCCGCCGGCGGTGTTGCCGCTGATGAGCGACATGTAGCCCGCGTCGCCACGCTGGAGCAGCACGCCGAGGCTGCCGAGCACGAGGCCGACCGCGGTACGCAGGGCGATGCTCTTGAAGGCGCCGATCGTGTAGAGCGACTCCACGCCGTAGGCGTAGCCGACCAACGTGGTGATGCCGATGATCAGCGACACCGACGCGACCAGCTGGCCGGCCATCACCTGGCCCCGGTCGATCAGCAGCAGCGCGACCGCGACGAGGAGGATGCCGATCGCGGTCGCCAACGACATCCGTCCGGCCGGATCGCCGCCGAGGTCGCCGGCGTCGAGGCCGAACAGGTTGTCGCCGGGGTAGGTGACGTCGAGGACGTACTCGCTGATGGTCAGCCCTGACAGGAGCGCCACCCCGGTGGTGAGCACCGTGGCGGCGGTGCGTGCGACGCGGTCGCCGCGGCGGCTCAGGAGGATCGCGACACCGATGGTGGTGAGGCCGAGCGCGGTCGAGAACTTCATCGACGCCGTCTCGGCCGAGACGCGGTAGAGCGACGGGGCGTCGACGATCCAGCCCAGCATCGCGACGCCGCCGACCAGGACGAGGAGCGCGCCGGACGCGACGGCGACCAGGCTCAGACGTCGCACCAGCTCGGCCTGCGGGAGGCTGGCGAGCGTGCGGGCCTCGACGGCCTCGAGGAGGGTGGCCTCCTCCACAGCCTCGGGACGGGGGCGTGCGTGACGGCCTGTGGAGTCGCGGCGCACAGAGACGTGCCCGGCCTTCCGGTCATCGATGGTCACGTGGTGCTCCCTCCCTGCGTGGCCAGTAGATCACCTGGGCGGACGTCGTGGTGAGCGCACCGCAGCGGGAGACGGCTCCGAGAGCTAGACCGAGGCGCGACAGACCGCCAGCAGGGTGCCGGGCTGGGCACCGGTGTAGACGTCCCACCCGTCGTCGAAGCTGACGTGTCGCACCTCGTCGTCCTGGAGCACGAGCGACGATCCCGGGATCACGTCGACGCCGAAGCCCGTCGCGGAGCAGTCGTGGCGCTGCAGGAGCCGCTCGAGACGGTCCTCGCCGGCGGGGGCGACCAGGACTTCCTGGGCCACAGCTGCGTCAGTGCCGAGGGCGCCGGGTGCGCTCGTCGCGGACACCGCGAGGAAGGCCAGGACGGCGACGATCGTGCACTTGACCGCGCCGATCGACCGGCGCAGGAACGGGTGCGGAGGGTGCGTCATCGGGTCCTCCGTCGGTGGGTGGGGGGATTGGGGGCGAGACGCTGGTACAACGACGCAAGGCCGAGGGGGTCACGCCGGATCAGCGGCCGAGGAGCGTCACCGTCCAACGGGCGGCCACGATCGCCGGCACGGTCCGGGTGCGAGGATGAGGCCATGACTTGGTTCAGCACGCCCGCCGACGCCTCCGCCCGGCTCCACGAGGCCGGCTACCTGGCCGACGCCACGACGGCCACGACGTCGTACCTCGCCGGAGCCCTGGAGAAGCCGCTCCTGATCGAGGGGCCCGCCGGAGTGGGCAAGACCGAGCTGGCCAAGGCGGTCGCGCGCGCGACCGGAGCCGACCTGGTGCGCCTGCAGTGCTACGAGGGGCTCGACGAGGCCCGCGCGCTCTACGAGTGGAACTACAAGAAGCAGCTGCTGCGTATCCAGGCGACGTCCAGCAGCGACGACCAGAACTGGGACGAGACCCACGACGACATCTTCTCCGAGGAGTTCCTGCTCACTCGGCCGCTGCTCACTGCCATCCGACGTGAGCAGCCGACCGTGCTGCTGATCGACGAGGTCGACAAGACCGACATCGAGGTCGAAGGTCTGCTGCTCGAGGTGCTCTCCGACTTCCAGGTCACGATTCCCGAGCTCGGCACGATCACCGCGACCAAGCGGCCGTTCGTCGTCCTCACCTCCAACGCCAGCCGCGAGCTCTCCGAGGCCGTCAAGCGACGCTGCCTCTACCTGCACCTCGACTACCCCGAC
This sequence comes from Nocardioides sp., assembly GCF_034670285.1. GTDB lineage: Bacteria > Actinomycetota > Actinomycetes > Propionibacteriales > Nocardioidaceae > Nocardioides. The sequence continues at coordinate 4,667 of NZ_JAXMNS010000129.1, forward strand.
GCCGAGCGGGAGCGTGAGATCGTCTCCTCGCAGGTGCCAGACCTCGACGACAAGATCACCGGTCAGCTCGTCGCGACCATCGCGCGACTGCGTGAGCTCGAGCTCAAGAAGGCCCCGTCGATCGCCGAGTCGGTCGACTGGGCCCGCACCCTGGTGGCTCTCGAGATCGGCGACCTCGACGACAAGGCCATCGCCGACACCCTCGGCGTGATCCTCAAGCACTCCTCCGACCAGGCCCGGGCGATCAAAGAGATCCGGCTCGGGCGCTGATCGTGGACTCCCAGGGGGCGGCTGCCCGCAGCGGGCTGCTCGACCGTCACATCGCTTTCCTCGAGGCGTTGCGGGGCGCGGGCCTCTCGGTCTCGCTGGCCGAGGACCTCGACGCCGTCTCCGCCCTCACCTCCGTCGAGTGGACCGACCGCGCGATCGTGCACGACGTCTACGCCGCCACCCTGCTCAAGCGGCACGCGCAGCGCCCGACGTTCGAGGCGCTCTTCGACCTGTACTTCCCCCGGATGGTCGGCGGCGGTGTCGCCGAGGCCCAGCGCCAGGCGGACGCGGCCGAAGAGGGGGCCGAGGACGGCGCCGGCTCACCGGTGCGCGACAACGGCGCGGCCCTCGACGCCTTCCGGGCCCAGCTGCAGGAGGCACTCGAGCAGGGCGACCAGCAGCGCCTCCAGGAGCTCGCCGCCGAGATGGTCGGCCGCTTCGGCGCGATGCCGGGGCGCGGCCCCGGACTGTCGTCGTGGTCGGCCTACACCGCGCTCCAGCGGGTCGCTCCCAGCGAGCTGATCGACCGGATCGTCGCCGCCCTGCTCGGCGAGGGGCTCACCGAGGAGGAGGCCCAGCGCACCGCCGGACGACGCATCGGCGCCTTCACCGCGACCGTGGAGGCCGACGCGCGGCGCCGGATCGCGGAGGAGAAGGGTGCCCAGCACGTGGCGTCAGTGGCGCTGCGTCCCAGCATCGACCGCCTCGACTTCACCTCGGCCCGCAAGGCCGACCTCGAAGAGATGCGCCGCGAGATCTACCCGCTCGCCCGCCGCCTCGCCGCCCGCCTGACCAAGGAGCACCACGCGCGCCGACGAGGACCGCTGGACTTCCGCCACACCGTGCGCGCCTCGATGTCGACCGGTGGCGTGCCGATCGCCACGCATCACCGTCCCAAGCGTCCGCACCGCACCGAGCTCGTCGTGCTGTGCGACGTGAGCGGCTCGGTGGCCAACTTCGCGCAGTTCACGCTGCTGCTGGTCTTCGCGATGCGTGAGGCCTTCCAGAAGGTGCGCGCGTTCACGTTCATCGACCACGTCCACGAGGTCACCCACCACTTCACCCCCGGAGCCGACGTGGTGGACGTGATGGCCGACCTCGCCGCGAGCACCTCGCACGCCGCGCTCTGGGGGCGCACCAACTACGGACGCGCGCTCACCAAGTTCGCCGAGGACCACGGCGACGCGATCGGGCCCAAGACCTCGCTCCTCATCCTGGGCGACGCGCGCTCCAACTACTCCGACCTGGCCGGCGACGTGCTCAAGGAGATGGCCTCGACCGCGCGCCACGCCTGGTGGCTCAACCCCGAGCACGTCCGCAACTGGGGCACCGGAGACTCGGCTGCTCGCACCTATGGCGACATCGTCGACATGGTGGAGTGCCGCAACCTCGCCCAGCTCGCGGAGTTCGTTCACGACCTCGCGCTCTAGGGCTCCGAGGCTCAGCGGGCGAGGAACCCGAGCGTCCGGAGGCGCTCGACCGCGGCCACCAGGTCGGGGTGCTCGCTGGCGTCGACGATCCGGCCGCCGTGCTCGTGGCGTCCGGTCGTGCCCTTCGGGGCCGGGTCGTGGACGACGGTCAGGCGATGGGGTGCGCCGTGGTTCATCAAGGAGCCCAGCAGCGCGGTCGGGCTCGAGCGGTCGTCGAGGGAGAGCACCCGCGTGGAGGGCGGGAGTCGCGGCACGTGAGCGGTGGGGGCGCCGGAAGTGACGACCTGCTCGATCACGAACGTGCGGCTCGGCGCCCGGGCCGCGACCTCGGCGGCCCTGGCGCCGCCCTGCCCGGCTCCGACGAGCATCACTCGTGCGTCGGGCTCGTCCGCGACCACCGCCTCGATGCCGGCGACCACGGCAGCCGTCTGGTCGGAGGCGTCCCCGGTTGCCAGTCGCAGTGCTCCTGACGAAGAGGCGCGCGGCCCGGTGGCCGCGGACCCGTGCAGGTAGACGATCCAGCGCCCGGCGCCCACCCGCCGTATGACGACCGGCGCGTGCGTCGCCTCGAGCTCGGCCAGGAGGCCGGCCAGGTCGCGCGGCGGCGTGCCTTCGGAACGGTCGGGATCGATCGGCGTGGTGCTGGTGCCTGCGTCGACGTCGGCGGCCACGTCGCGCAGCACGGCTGCGGCCTCGACGGGCAGTGGGGCGATCCCCAGCGCGCGCAACCCGCCCGCGGCCGCCTCGGGTCCGGGGTTGGCGGTGGCGAGACCGGACGTCAGGAGGGAGCGCAGCTGCAGCCCGTCGACCAGGCCGCCACCGCTGGTGACGTGGTGCATGAGCTCGGGGTTCGACTCGGCCAGCTCCGAGAGGTATCCGGCCACGTCGTCGCGGTCGAGGGCGTCGGTCTCGATGAGACCGGCGGAGACGAGGGCTCCACCCAGGGCGACGGCAGGGGCGAGGTAGCCGATCGCACGTCCCGCGATCGCTCCGAGGGAGTCGTGGGCCGCTGCCTGGAGGTCGTCGATCCACTCGTAGGTGCGCACGGTCGCCTGGAGTGCGAGAGCGTCGGCGGCGAGCTCGATCGAGCGGGCCGAGAGCCCTCGGGACCCGGTCGTGGCAGCGCGGATGGCGGCGTGGGCCTCCTGGTGGGTGCGTGGTGACAGGCCCGCGGAGTCGACGAACGCGGAGTCGCCGGTGATGGCGGTCCCGAGGGTCGCGCGCTGGCGCAGCTCGGCCCCGGACCGGTCGAGCAGTCGCGCCAGGCGCCGCATGGCGGCGTAGGAGTCGGTTCGGTCGGCGGTCTCGACGGGCCCTGCGAGGGGACTCCCGACTGGTTCGGTCACGAGGTCACCTCCGCGAGCACCGGCGCCAGGTCGACGGCCAGCTCGGCTGCGGTGATCGAGCGGATCTCGACCCGCGCCGGCTCCCCGCCGTGGTGGCTGTGGAGCGTGCGCCAGCCGTCGGCGAGCAGCACCCAGGACCGGACGCCGACCACGGTGGTCGTCGAGCGCGAGACATCGGCGACCAGGGCGCGCAGCCGACCACGGCTCTCGCGCCCGAGGGCGTCGAGCACCCCGGGCACCTCTGCCTGGGGCAGGGGACGGCCCTCGCCGTCGAGGACGTCGCCCTCGTGACGCGAGATCAGCACCTGCAGGAGGTCGGAGCGTCCGTGGGAGCCGGCTTCGACAGCGGCGTCGGCGAGCTCGAAGGGGAGGTCGACGACCGGGGGCACCTGTGACGCGCGCTTCGAGTGGTCCTCGGGCAGCACCGCGACCCGGGCGAGCTCGGCGGGCCACGCCGTCGTCGGGAACCACGCCAGCTCGAAGACGAGTCCGTCGCCGGTGGCCAGGGACGCCACGGCGTCGCCGGACTGTCGGTGCCACGCCTTGACCTGGCGCAGGGACTCGCCCTGCACACCGAGGTCGAGGTCGAGCGCGACCTGGGGCGTGGCGAGGAGCCCGACCGCACCGGCGAGACCCTCCTCGAGGGTCCCGTCGCTGGAGATCAGTCCCCGCCGGGTCAGGGAGTCGACGGGGTCGTGCAGGGCGGCCAGGGCGGTGGCGTACGCCTCGTCCTCGACGCAGGCGCGGCTCTCTCCGAGCCGTGACTCCAAGGCGTCGGCCGGTGCGGACTCGGCGAGGTCGAAGGGCAGTGGAGCGTCACCGGCACGCCGAGCGACCTCCTGGAGCTCGGGGAGGGTGAGGGCGACCCGGCGGGGCAGGGAGCCGAGAAGGCTCCGCGGCGCCGGGCTGGGCGTGCTGAGGTCGATGGTGCTCATGCGTGCGGGAGCTCCAGGGCGAGCCAGTCGCGGTGCCCGGTCGGAGGCGCCTCGAGGGCCAGCAGGGCGAGGTCGTCGTCGGCGAGCACCCGCGCAGTTCCCGCGGAGGAGCGGGTGCGGGCGTCGGCGACGCGCTCGGCGACGCTGCGCTCGATGGCGACGATCGACTCCTGGAGGCAC
>NZ_JAXMNS010000130.1:0-8806 GCF_034670285.1 Nocardioides sp.
ACGCCGCGCCATGGCCGCGATCAGATCGCGCTGGTCGGCCGGCAGGTCCCGCTTCTCGGCCTCCTCGACGAGGCTCTGGGCACTCAGCGGCGCCCCGGTGCGCAGCGCGAGCATCATCTGCAGCTGCGGGGTGGCCAGGCGCAGCGCCTCCTCGGTGGTCTCGGCGACCGACGCGTTGACGGTGAGGAAGGTGCGCGGGGCCTCGAGCGCTCCCGGGAGCCCCGAGGGCTGGAAGGTGCTGCGGTAGAGCTCGAGGGCCTCGGCCGTGCCCTGGCCGGAGAAGTGGTGGGCGAAGACGTAGGGCATCCCCTTCTCCGCGGCCAGGCGCGCGGAGTAGTCGGAGGAGCCGAGGAGCCAGATGGTCGGCACCGACGTCGCTCGAGGGGTGGCGGTGAGCGTGTGCACGCTGCCGCGCAGCTGGAGGCCGACGCCTTCGGGCTCCATCATCGCCAGCACGTTGTCGACGTACTCGGGGAAGCGCGTGACGGCCTCGTCGCTCACTCCCCCGGCGCCGTGGCGCAGCGCCCAGCTGGTGACCTGGTCGGTGCCCGGCGCGCGGCCGATGCCAAGGTCGATCCGGCCCGGGTAGGCGGCCTCGAGGAGCGCGAACTGCTCGGCGACGACGAGCGGCGCGTGGTTGGGCAGCATCACTCCGCCGCTGCCGACGCGGATCCGCTCGGTCGCGCCGGCCAGCATCGCGATCAGCACGGGCGGGTTGGTCGCGGCCACCGCCGGCATGTTGTGGTGCTCGGCCACCCAGTAGCGCTCGTAGCCGAGCTCGTCGGCGGTGCGGGCCAGGCTCACGGAGGCGCGGACGGCGTCCGCGCTGGTCTGGTCGGAGCGCACGGGCACGAGGTCGAGCACGGACAACTTGGGAAGCTCTGTGGGCTGGGGCAGGGCGGCAGGGCTGGAGTCGCTGGTCATCCCAGGGTCAACGGCGTGCGCCGCTCTGACATTCCGCCCGGACCTCAGTCGCTGGAGCGCGCCGCCTTCACCATCATCCGGTTGAGCTGGACCACCGCGACCACCTCGTCGAGGTCGAGACTGAGGTCGTGGCAGCGCACCAGCCAGGCGTCGGGGCGGAAGGACCAGCTGCTGGTCGTGGGGGTCGAGGAGAGCACGGAGTGTCCCTCGACGTCGAGCAACGACCAGTCCCGTCGCCACAGCTCGCCGCGCAGGCTGAGCGTGCGGCCGTCGGCCAAGGTCACGACCTTGGGACTCAGGAAGCCGCTGCGGACCGAGCCCAGGAAGCGGCCACCGGGGTCGGTCGCCTGCCAGGTGGTGGTGAAGAAGCCGGCGCGGCGGCCGGCACACAGCGGCTCCCCCGCGGCCGTGGTCGCGGTGAACGACGAGCCGGACCACAGCGGGACGTGGATCCGGGCGACCACGGTGCCGGACGGCTCGGTCACGTCGTAGGCGCCGTCGGTCTTGCGGTCGGCGAAGGCCATCACATCGGGTGCGACCACGAGGGCCTCTCTTCCACGTCAGTAGCGGGTGCGGTCCTGGTCGGCGAGCCAGGCATCGAAGGGTGCCGCTGCCCCGGCGCCAGGGACCTGCGAGACCGACATCGGCCAGGTCGCGCGGTCCTGCTGGAGCAGGTCGTAGAACGCCCGGTCGTCGAAGCCGCCGCGCGCCGCGTCGTGGCGGTCGGCAGCGAAGACCACCCGGTCCAGTCGCGCCCACAAAGCAGCCGAGACGCACAGCGGACACGGCTCGCAGGAGGCGAAGAGCACGCACCCGGTGAGCGCGAAGTCACCGAGCTCGCGGCCGGCCGCACGGATCGCCTGCACCTCGGCGTGCGCGGTCGGGTCGAGGTCACGCGTCACGCGGTTCTGACCCTCCGCCACCAGCACTCCGCCACGCACGATCACCGCACCGAACGGCCCACCACCATCAGCGACGTTGGCGACGGCGAGCTGGACGGCGTGCGCCAGCCAGGTCTCGTCGGTGTGCTCCGAGGTCATCGGCCCACGATAGAGCGCCACCCGCGCACCCCTGGGACCCGAACCCCCGCACGCCACCCACGGAGGTTGAGCAGGGCGAGGAACGAGCCCGTCGACGAAGCCCCGGCCCCACGGTGGTTGAGGTGCGAGCGAAGTGAGCCTCGAAACCCCGTGAGCAACCCGCAACCTCATCCACAGGTCGTTCGATCACACTATCGAATGTCGGTGGCCACGACTACAATCGGACCATGCGAAAGACGCCCACCCCGACCGCGATCGCCGCGGTCCGCGACCTCCGGACGGCCCGCGACACAGCCGACGTGGAGCTCATGAAAGGCATCGTGCAGTGGGCCGTGGAGCACCGCATCGACAACTCGGTCATCGACGACCTGACCTTCGGTGTCGACGGGGTACTCCTCGGAGGTGTGGGTTGTCCGCTGGTCAGCGAGTTCCACGCCTACGACCTCGCCGCCGGGCTCGCGATGTCCTCCGACACAGGATGCTTCTACATCGGCAAGGTCCTCGAGCTGCGCTACCGCCTGCCCCGGGTCTGGAAACGAGTAGTCGACCTGCAGGTCCCGGCCTGGAAAGCACTCAAGCTCGCCGCCTCCACCATGTTCCTGCCCTTCGACGGCGCAGCCCACGTCGACCGGATGCTCGCACCCACCCTGCACTCCTGCTCGTTTGCCCAGATCGAACGCACCATCGCCCAAGCCATCGACCTGTTCGACCCCGAAGAAGCCGAACGCCGACGGCTCAAGGCTGCAGACGACCGCGACTTCCAGGTCCACCTCGGAGGGCGCAACGCCACCACCGACGGCACCATCGATGTCACCGGCTCCCTGTCGACCGAAGACGCCCTCGACCTCGAAGCAGCCGTCAAGCAAGGCGCCAAGAGCCTCGGCGACCTCGGCTGCGAGGAATCCCTCGGCGCGCGCCGCTCCATGGCTGTCGGGGAGATGGCCCGCACCCAACTGACGCTCGACCTCGACACCACCGAGAGCGGCGACACCGGAGGGCGCGGGGTCGTGATCTACGCCCACATCGACTCCGACAGCCCCCACGCCACGTTGGACAACGTCGGCGGTGGAGACGTGCTGATCGATCAGCTCAAGGACTGGTGCCAGACCGCCGGCACAAGCGTGACCATCAAGCCCGTCATCGACCTCAACCAAGAGATCACCACACAGGCCTACGTCCCGACCGCGAGGCTCGTCGAACAAGTACGCCTGCGCGACCAGAACTGCGTCTTCCCCAACTGCACCAGACGCGCCAACTACTGCGACCTCGACCATCGAGTTCCCTTCAACAAGAACAACCCCGATGCCGGCGGGAAAACGACCACGTCGAACCTCTCGCTCCTGTGCAGGAAGCACCACCGCGCCAAGACCTTCTCCACCTGGGCCTACGACAGCCCGCACCCCGGGGTCTACGACTGGACCAGCCCCTCCGGCCACCGCTTCCGAGTCACCCGCGGACGACGCCACGGCCGGATGCCGACCACGACACCGCTGAATGACCCACCCGACCCCTGAACACCACGCCCCGACACCCCGCTGAGACCAGCGGGGTCACAGGCACGTCACCGGCCGAGGGTCAGTCGTCGAACTTGATCAACCAGGCGGCGAGCCCGCCTCCGAGGGCGCCGAAGAGATGGCCCTGCCAGGAGACCCCAGGCTGGCCTGGGAGAACGCCGAGGAGCAGGGTGCCGTAGAGCAGCACGAGCACCAGACCGAGCAGGATCTGGCCGATCTTGCGGGTCCAGATGCCTCGCACCATCAGGTAGACGAGCCAGCCGAAGATCAGCACCGAGGCCCCGAGGTGGATCGAGTTGGTGCCGGCGAAGAGCCAGACCCCGACGCCACCGACGAGCCAGATCACCGCAGTCGCCTCGAGCCCGCGGGAGATGCCCGAGACCAGCACGAGGAAGAACAGGATCAGGGCCGGAACGGTGTTGGCCTCCAGGTGTGTCCAGCTGCCGTGGAGCAGCGGAGCGAAGGCGACACCCCACAGCCCGTCGGCCGAGCGCGGCTCGACGCCGAGTCCGTCGAGGCGGTTGTCGAGGATGACGTCGACCAGCTCGATGACGTACAGCAGGACGACGAACGCCCCCGACACCATCGCCGCCGCGACCCAGGCCGGCCGGGCGCGGTCCCGACGCCTCGTGATCGCACTCACGCGACCAGCTCCCCGAGCTGCTCCGCGATCTGCTCGACCTGCGTGACGTCGCTCGAGGTCGGGATCAGGTGCACCTCGTCGGTGCCGAGCTGCGCGAAGCGGTCCAGGACCACACGCAGCTCCTCGACGGTGCCGGCGAAGCCGGTCGTGGGGGCCATCGCGTCGACCAGCTGCTCGGGCAGCCAGTTCATGTAGTGGCGCAGGTGGCGGTGCACCTGCTCGCGAGCCTCACCCGAGCCGTCGTCCAGGGCGAACCAGAACGACGTCGTCAGCCGTGGCTCGCCGCGAGCGGCGTCGGCCCAGGCCGCGCGCGCCTCGTCGTACAACGCGCCCGTCGCCTCGGGGTCGAGGTCGAGCGTGACACCGGCCAGGCCGTCGGCCCACGAGGCCGCGTGCCGGATCGTGCGCGGACCCATCGTGCCGACGAGCAGCTCGGGTCCGCCGCGCTGCGCGGGCGGGGGTCCGACGGGTCGCACGGAGTCGGTGACGTGCTCGCCGGCCCACACCTGCTTCATCACGCCGACCCGCCGCGCCATCTCGGCCATCCGTTGGTCGGCGAGGTCGGCGCCGACCGCGCGGTAGTCCTCCTCGCGGCCGCCGACACCGAAGCCGACGGTGAGCCGCCCACGCGACAGCTGGTCACCGGTGGCGAGCGACTTGGCGAGCAGCACCGGGTCGTGGAGCTGCGGCACGATCACCGTGGTCACCAGACGCACGCGCGACGTCCACGCCGCGACCGCGCCGAGCAGGGTGAGCGTCTCGGGGTTGTCGAAGGCCATCCGCTCGCCGAAGCAGAGCGAGGCGAACGGGCCGTCGTCGATCGCGCGGGCCCACTCCTCCAGGACCGTGGGTCCGTCGCTCCAGAGGTCCGGCTCCATCACCGGAAGGGTCATCCCGATCTGCATGACTCCACTCTGACAGAGCAGCCCAGACCCTCAGTCCGTACGACGCAGCTCGGGTCGCAGCGCCAGCAGTCCGGCAACCGGCAGCAGGGCGAGCAGCGCCAGGCTCTGCCACATGCCCCAGGCCTCGCCGAGTCCGCCCACGACGGCCGAGCCGACCGAGCCGCCGACGAGGAAGACCAGTGTGGCCACGCCGAGCGCGACACCGCGCACCTCGGGCGCCACTGCGTCGGACACGGCCGCGCTCATGGCGGGCTGGCCGATGCCGAAGGCGATCGTCACCAGGGCGACCGAGAGCGCCAGCAGCGCCGGCCACACGAAGGCCGCGCCGACGGAGGCAGCCATCAGCGCCAGGATCGCGACGCCGGCGGAGACGGCCAGCGAGCGGCTCGGTCCGAGGGTGTTCATCAGCGGACCGGTGAAGCGCGGCACGAAGAGCGCCACGACCGCGCTCGGCACGAGCACGAGGCCGACCTGCCAGGCCTCCCAGCCGTCACCGATGAGGACGGCGGGGGCCGCGACGAGCAGGGCGAACCACGCGCCCGGGATCGAGGCGCCCGCCGCAGCGTTGCGCAGCACCGACCGGTCGCGGATCACCTCGAGCGGCAGGAAGCCGCTGGGGTTGCGCTTCACCCAGCCCGCTGTGGCCGGCACGCCTACCAGCGCCAGGACGATGCCGGCGAGCAGCACCGCGACCCCGGTCGAGGGCGACTGCACGACGAGCACGAAGCCACCGGCGGTGAGGGCCACCAGGATCGCGCCCACGACGTCGAGGCGGGCGATGCTGCGGTGGTCGCTGAGCGCGCGCCACAGGAAGGGCACCACCAGCGCGCCGAGGATCGGCAGGGCCAGCACGGCCCGCCAGCCGAAGAGGGACTCGACCAGTCCGCCGAGCAACGGGCCCAGGCAGCTGACCGCCGCGGCCATCGCCGCGAGCCGGCCCAGCGCGAGGCCGCGGATGCCGCCCTCGTAGCGGCCGTTGATGATCGCCACACCCAGCGTCGGGACGGCGGCAGCACCGGCGCCCTGCACGAGGCGGGCGACGAGGAGCATTTCGAACGTCGGCGCGAGCGCCGCGGCGAGGGCGCCGCTCGCCATCAGGGCGAGCCCTATGAGCAGCGGGATGCGGGTGCCGAGCAGGTCGGAGACCCGGCCGTAGACGGCGGTGGTCACGGCCAGCATCAGCACGTAGAGGCTGATCGTCCAGGTGGCGGCGCCCTGACCGATCGCGAGGTCGTCAGCGATCAGCGGCACCGCGATCGCCGCGGACGACGAGCCCATCCCGGCGACGCCGAAGAGCAGTCCGAGGAGCAGGGCGACCCGGCGGGAGTCGTCAGCGGTGCCAGTGGTGGCGGCGGTCGCAGACGTCTCGGGGGTCACGGTGACCGTGAACACCCAGCGGCCCCGGATCATTCCCGTTCCGCCGCCTCGCCGCCTGGTGAGGGTCGCCCGCAGGGGTGAGGGTGTCGGCGCTAGGTTCGGTCGGATGCAGATGATCTTCAGTCACCCGGATCGCGCCACCGGTCACGCACCGGGCAGCGACCTCAGCGACGACGACGTCCGCGACGCCTATCCCTGGCCCGCCGACGAGCGCTGGGTACGGGCGATGATGGTCACCACGCTCGACGGCGCCGCCGCCGGACCCGACGGGCTCAGCGGCTCGATCTCCTCCTCCGTCGACAAGGCCGTCTTCAACGCCGTACGACGCCTCGCGGCCGCCGTGCTGGTGGGTGCCGGCACGGTGCGCGCCGAGGGCTACGGCCCGATGCGCGCGAAGCCCGAGGACGCCGACGTCCGCACCGCCGCCGGGCTGGCCCCCGCGCCGGTGCTGGCCATCGTGACCGGCTCCCTCGACCTCGACTTCGACGGCAAGCTGTTCACCGACTCCACCATGCGCCCGCTCATCATCACCGGCGCCGAGCCCGACCCCGACCGCGCCGCAGCCGCCCGCAAGCACTGCGACCTGGTGGTCACCGCCGAGGAGCGGCCCAGCGCCGCGACGGTGCTGGACGTGCTCGAGCAGCGCGGTCTGCTGCGTATCGTCTGCGAGGGCGGTCCGACCCTGCTGGAGTCGCTGGTCGCCGACGACCTGCTCGACGAGGCCGACATCACCGTCTCCCCCACCTTCGCCGGCACGGCCGAGACGCCCCGCACCTCCGGCCTCGAGTCGGTTGCGTCGCTCGAGCTCGCGCACGTGCTGCACGCCGAGAGCTTCCTGATGTGCCGCTACCTGAGGCCCGACGAGTCGGGGGCGAGCGCGTGATCAGCCTGCGACGCCTCGTCGACCTCGCCACCGCACACGCCGACGACCTCGACCACGCCGTCGAGCCGCTGCGCCTGGGCACCCGCACGTTCGACACCGACACCGAGCCGGTGGTGATGGGAGTCGTCAACCTCTCGCGCGACTCGACCTACCGCGAGAGCGTCGCGACCTCGACCGCCAACGCCGTACGACGCGGGCGGGTGCTGGCCGCGCAGGGGGCGCACCTGATCGACGTGGGTGCGGAGTCCACCAACGTCACGAAGGCCCGCGTCGACGCCGACCAGCAGATCCGCTCGCTGGTGCCGGTCATCGAGGCCCTCGCCGCCGACGACATCGCGGTGTCGATCGAGAGCTATGCGGCGCCGACCGTGCGCGCCGGGCTCGAGGCCGGCGCCCGGGCGCTCAACCTGACCGGCTCCGACGACGACGCCGCGATGTTCGACCTCGCCGCGGAGTACGACGCCGCGGTCGTGCTGTGCCACGTCTACGGCGCCCACGCGCGCGACCTCGACACCGGCCGCGACCCGTCCGCCGACACCGACCCGGTCCCGGAGATGCTCGAGCGCTTCGAGCAGCGGATCGGCGCAGCCCGCGCCGCGGGGGTCACAAGCCTCTCGATCGACCCCGGTGTCGGCTTCAGCTTCCGCACCGACGACCCGCTGGAGCGCTCGCGCCACCAGGCGTCGGTGCTCCTCAACTCGTTCCGGCTGCGACGACTGGGCGTGCCGATCTGCCACTCGGTGCCGCACTCCTTCGACCTCTTCGAGGAGCAGTTCCGGATCGCCGAGAGCTTCTACACCGTGCTGGCCAATCTGGGCGGCACGGGCGTCTACCGCACCCACGAGGTGCCGCAGATCGTCGCCGTCCTCGGCGCGCTGCACGCTCTGTGAGAACACCTCGGCCCCGACGCAGGAGCGCCGGGGCCGAGGTGTGCCGCTAGGTGCTGGCAATCAGGGAGTGCCGGTGCCCTGCGGCACCAGGACGCCGTTGATCGAGCAGACGCTCACCGTCGGGGTCGCGCCCGGCTCCTGGCGATAGACGTCGTCACCGTCGACCCCGGCGGAGTTGCCGCTGAACGAGATGCCGGTCGCGGTGAAGGTGCCGGAGTTGCTGCACCACAGCCCGCCACCCTCCTTGGCTGCGACGTTGTTGCTGACCGTGCCGCCGGTGTAGCTGACGGTGTTGGCGCCGCCGGCGTGGAACCCGCCGCCGTTGCCGGGGTTGCCCCCGGTGGTGTTGGTGTCGAGGTCGACGTCGGTCAGCGTGACCGTGCCGGCGTTCGTCTCGATGCCGCCACCGGCGCGGATCGCGTCGTTGCCGGAGAAGACGGTGTCACTGACGAACACGGTGCCCTGGTCGTTGAGCAGCCCGCCGCCCGAGCCGGACGTGCCGGTCGCGAGGTTGTCGGTGACCGTCGAGCCGGTCACCGTGAGGGTGCCCGGGCCGGCGTCCTGGAAGAGTCCGCCGCCGCCCTGCGTGGCGTCGTTGCCCGCAGCGGAGTTGCCGTCGATCACGGTGTT
>NZ_JAXMNS010000131.1:0-8799 GCF_034670285.1 Nocardioides sp.
ACTCGGCGAACATGTTGACGCCCTCTCCACCGCGCGAGTGACCCATCACGCCGACGCCGAGGTCGAGACCGACTCGACCCTGGAGCGCATCACCGATGCCGTCGGGACCGGTGGTGGTGTTCCACGAGCCGATCAGGTCGAGGGTCTTGCTGATGATCTGTGCGCGGCCGAGGTAGCCCGACTCGGCGGAGTTGTTGGACCAGTCGGTGATGTCGTTGATGTCGAGCGACGCCACGATGTAGCCCTGGGTCGCCAGCTGCTGGGCGAGATAGTCGTAGCCGCGGTACGACGCCGACACCTCGATCTCGAGCAGCTCGTCCATGAGGTCGTCGTCGGTCGAGCAGTCCCCCGCCTCGTACGACGCCAGGAACGCCGGGCCGATCAGCAGCTGGTCGTCGAGCACGCTGCCGCTCTCGCACGTCGCGTGGTTGCCGTGCTGGAAGACGATGACCGGGAAGGGCCCGTCACCCGTCTCGGGGTAGTGGACGACCCCGGCCTGGCGCATCGCCAGGACCGTCGGGTCGCCCACGGCGCCGCGGCCGACGTCGACCCGGTCGGCGAGGTCGTACTCCACGCGTTGAAAGCCGAGGTCTCCGCTGACGGCCGGGTCCGCTGTCGACTCAGCGGGCCCCACCGCCTGGGCGGAGCGACCGACGACCGCGACCAGAGCGATGACGAGGAGCGCCGCGACGAGGCCGGCCAGGAGCTGCCTGGCGATGGCGTGGCGGACGGGTGGGACGACAGCAGACATGGCGACATGAACCTCGTGATCGGGGGCCGCCGAGACACAGCCCAGGGACGTCGACCGACCGGTCGGCGACAGTGCTCTCAACGAGGCCCATCGGCCGCTGTCACGGCTCGAAGAGCCCGTCGGAGCAGTGTTCACGCGACTGCAACGTCGACCGTCCCGGCGTTACGACGTCGTCACCTCACGACGTCGACAACGTCACCGTTCGTCATGAACGACCGATCGAGAAGCGAGGTCGGCGTCCCGTGGAGAACCAGGTTTTGGGGGGGTCAGATCACCGGCTGGCGCAGGATCGTGCGCAGCTTGGCCGCCTCGACCCGTCGCGGGTCACTGAGGTAGATCTCGTGGTGCTTGCCGGTCATCCGGAGCCCCTCACCCGGGATGAACACGTCGTGCATCTCGGCCAGCACCGGCCCCTCGGCGTCGTACGGGCCGACGTGGAGCGTCTGCACGCACCTGCCCTCGTCGAGCACCTCGGCGCGCACCCGGTCGAGACCGACCGGCGGGTCCTTCTTGGCCGCCACGGCCGCGAGCGCGACGGCGATCATCTCGGTGGAGATCCAGTCCGGCACGAGAAGCATCAGGGTCCAGTCCCAGCGTGACGGGTCCCGCTCGGTCGTGTAGGCGGCCATGTCGTCGGCCCACCACAGACCCTCCATCGGCGGGACGACGTAGTCGCGGTCGAGGTCGAGCTTGCTGGCGAACTTGAGCGTGTAGGCCACGGGATAGAGCGCCTCGAAGGCCTCCCCGAACTCAGGAGTGCTGCCGGGGTCGCCGTGCCCGTCGACCATCAGGTACGTCATCGCCAGCAGGTCGACCAGCCGGAACTCCCCCTGCCGGGCGCGGTAGGAGTCGAGCGACTTCTTGAGGTCGATCTTCATGACCCCTCCATGGTGCACCCGGAGCAGGCCGGGCAGCGCCGATTCGCCCGATCGGTCCCGAACCGGTCAGCGCCCGCGGGCTGTCCCGACCAGGTCCTCGAGCGTGGCCAGCTTGACGACCCGGGGACGACTCAGCGGCTCCGAACGGCGCTCGCGCACGAGGCGCCGGAAGGACCGCGAGGAGCCTCGACCGGTCGTGATCCGCCGCTCGTTGGCGTCCTCGACGAGCGCGGCAACGGTCTCGGCAGCGTCCGCACGGTTGGAGCCGATGCCACCGCGCGGTCCGCGCTTGATCCAGCCCACGACGTACGACGCCGGCACCGGCTCGCCCCACGACGGGTCGATCACACGCCCCTGCTCGTGCGGCACGGTGTGGATCACGTCATCGAAGGGGAGACCGGCGAGCGGCTCGCTGCGATAGCCCACCGAGCGCAGCACCAACCCGGTGGGCACCCGCGCAGCACCCGCGTCGAGCACCACCGCGCCTACCCGGTCGCCGGCGTCGGAGCCCGCCTCGAGCCGGTCGACCGTGGAGTCGAACCGCAGCACGAGACGCCGGCGCGCCGGGTCGGGCGACACCGACCAGTCGACCGAGGACACGGGCACGCCCCGGAGCGCGGCGGTCTTGCTCCCGGCCTCGGCACCGGCGATCGCAGCAGCGACGTCCGGACCGCCGTCGATCACCACCTCGACGTCCTCGCGCGCCAGCAGCGGTCGCAGCTCCGAGAGCGAGTACGCCGCCGCGTCCGGACCACGCCGGGCGACGAGCACGACCTCCGAGACCGAGCCCTGGCGCAGTGCGACGAGCGCGTGGTCGGCAATGTCGGTGGTGGCCAGCCCCTGCGGACCGTCGGCGTCGCTCAGCAGGATCCGCGCCATGTCGAGGGCCACGTTGCCGTTGCCGATGATCACCGCACGCCCCTGCGCACGTGGGCCGAGGTCGACGGCGTCCGCTGCGACCTCGGGGTGAGCGTTGTACCAACCGACGAAGGTCCGCGCCGGCAGGCTGCCGACGAGGTCCTCCCCCGGCACGTCGAGACGCCGGTCGGCGGCGGCGCCCACGGCGTAGACGACCGCGTCGTGGTGCTCGAGCAGGTCGTCGTGGCTCACGTGGGTGCCGACCTCGAGATCGAGGACCAGGTCGAGACGCGGATTGCGAAGCACCGTGGCGAAGCGCGAGGCGATCGCCTTGGTGCTCTGGTGGTCGGGGGCGACGCCGAAGCGGATGAGCCCGCCCGGCACCGGGAGCCGGTCGATCATCGTGACCTCGGCGCCGGTCGTGCACAGCGCAGCGGCCGCGTAGGACGCGGCCGGCCCGGTGCCGACGATCGCGACCCGGAGACCGGTGGCGTGCGGCGCGAGCGTTGCGGGGAAGACGGGCTCGTCCCAGTCGTCCTGCGGCTCAGCGTCGGTGAAGTGGGCGCGGTTGAGGTCGACGTACTCCGCGGCGGCACCGCGCAGGAGCGCGTCGACCGGGAAGATCGCGTCGACCGGGCAGGCGTCGGCGCACGCGCCACAACCGATGCACGATCGAGGGTCGATGTAGAGCATGTCGGTGAGCCCGAAGTCGGGCTCGCCCGGCGCGGGGTGGATGCAGTTGACCGGGCACACCGACACGCAGGAGGCGTCGCTGCAGCAGGACTGGGTGATGGCGAAGGCGGTCACCTCAGATCATGCTCACGCGTCGGTAGAGCCACATCGCGGGGCGCGTGAGCAGGCCGAGCTCGTCGAGGAACTCCATCAAGTGGGCGCAGCTGGAGCGCATCAGCGTGTGGTGGTGCTGATTGGCCTTCGCCGCCGCGACGGCACGCTTGGTGTCGAGACCTGCGGCGGCATAGACGCCCTCGTTGACCATGTTGGAGACGATCACGTTGGCGGCGATCGCGATGATCAGCGCCGACATCCGTCGACGCAGCCGGCCGGCTCCCTCGATGCGCTCGCGCATCTCCTGCCGCGCGAACTTCATGTGCCGCGACTCCTCGACGACATGGATCTTGCTCGTCGTGCGCACGATCGGCAGGACGTCGGCGCCACGCATCCAGTCGCGCTGCATCACGTCGAGGACCTCCTCGGCGACCAGGATGCCGCCGTAGGCGACCTCGGCGGTGGCCACGGCCTTGAAGATCCGTCCGAGCTCGATGCTGGAGCGGCGCGGGAAGTAGGCGGGGATCTCCATCTTGGAGCAGGCCCGGGCGAACATGATCGAGTGCCGACACTCGTCGGCGACCTCGGTCAGGGCGAACTGGAAGTCCGACCCGGCGTAGTCGCCGCAGTACTGGTCGCGCAGCTCCATCTGCTGGAGGACCATCTCGAACCAGATCCCGGTGCTCATGATCGAGGCGACCTCGTGCCGGGTCAGCGTCACCCGCTGCTCGTCGGTCATCTCGTCCCACAGGTCCGTGCCGTAGAGCGTGCTCCACTCCGGGTTCAGCCCGAAGTGGTGAGGGTCGAGCGGGGCGTCCCAGTCGACCTCGGTGGCCGGGTCGTAGGACAGCGAGGCTGCCGAGTCGAGGAGCAGCTGCGACCCGTCGGGCGTCTCGGTGCGCGTTGCGTCGAGCGGGGCGGTCGGGTGGGTCATCGCCGTCACGGGGGCCTCCAGGGGGAGAGTTAAGTGATACACGCTGTTACTGATATCTAGACGGTACAACGCGTACCCCCAACTTGACCAGAGGTGGGTTCCCGAGTGGCCTACCGTGGGCCGCGTGAGCTCGCAGCCCCCCACCCCCGACGTCGACGGGCGCGCGACGCGGTGGACAGGCCAGCAGGACCGCCGCCGCGCCGAGTTCACCGACGCCGCACTGCGCGCGATCGACCGCCACGGCCCTGACGTCTCGACCGAGCAGATCGCCGCGGAGGCCGGCGTGGCCCGCACCCGCCTCTACCGCCACTTCGCCGGCGCCGCTGCGCTCAACCAGGCCATCGCGGCGCGCGCCGAGCAGATGGTCGTCGAGGCCCTCGCGCCTTCCTGGGACCTGCGCGCCAGCCCCGACACCATCATCCGTACGGCGGTCTCGGCCCACCTCGGCTGGCTCACTCGCCACCACCACCTCTACCGCTACCTCGTGCGGCACTCCGTGGCGACGTCCACCGGCGACAGCGCGGTCAGCGACGTCAAGAAGCTCATCGCCGACCACCTGATCAGCCTGCTCGGTGAGTTCGTCGCTCTCCTCGACGTCGACGAACGCGTGGTCCGACCGGTCGCCGTCGGGCTCGTCGGGTTCGTCGACGCCGCGGCCGACCAGTGGGTCAGCAGCCCGGGCGAGCTGTCGCTGGAGGACATGGTCGAGCTGCTGGCGTCCTGGATCTGGTCGGTCATCGACAACGTCCTGCGCAGCGCCGGCATCGAGGCCGACCCGGCTAGTCCGCTCCTGCCCGACCCGCCGACTGCTCTGGGCTGACCGACGCGTCGCGTCGCCCGATCTCCTCGTCGGCCGCTATCCGCAGGTCCAGGTTGGCCAGCACGTGGCTCAGCCCGCGGGAGTGGCGCGTCACCAGGGCAGCGCCCACGGTCAGCGCGAGGAAGAGCGGTACGCCGACCAGCGCCCACCAGCCACCGAGCAGCAGCAGGACCACCGGCGGGGTGATGCCGGTGAGCAGCTTGATCACCCGCGCCCACGGCTCGAAGCGGTTGAGGCTCGAGCGCCGCGGCACGGCGCGCACCGAGATCGTCCACTCCCCCACGGTCCGACCGAGCAGCAGGACCGAGGCGGCCTGGACGCCGTACGGCACGGCGATCTGCAGCGTCGTCTGCACGTCGAGGTCGAGACCGAGCGGGCTGTAGACCGCCGCCGCGCGGTAGACGAGCGCGACGAACCCACCGAAGAGCACCATGAACCACAGGTCGCTGACCATGCCGACGAGGCGACGTCCGCGAGTGATGCGGGTCGGCAGGGGCGTTGCGTGGGTACGACGGCTCACGAGGACCGCCGAGAGCAGCGACCCGGTGATCGCGCCGGCGGTGTTGACGACGAGGTCGTCGACGTCGAAGAGACGGTAGGCGCAGTCGTAGAGGGTCCAGACGCCGGTGAGCTGCGTGGTCTCGATGAGCAGCGAGACCGCGAAGCCGACGAGCGTGGCGACCACGACCCCGCGACGCAGGATCAGCCGGACGAAGAAGCCGAGCGGCACGAAGAGGAGCAGGTTGAGCGCGAGCTGGAGGAAGACCGGATCTCGCAGCATGCTCAGGACCCCGTCGCCGGCGAGGTCGCCGGCCCAGAGCCCCCGGATGGACGCGAGCGGCTCCAGGTTGCTCGACCTGCACCGGTAGGTGTTGGAGGCCGGCATCGGCAGCAGGGTGTAGGTCCACAACGCCAGGCCGTAGACGGCTGCGGCCAGCAGCGTCGCCAGGTCGCCGGGACCCAGCGAGCCGTCGCGTCGATAGCGCACGGCCGCGGTCGGGACGAACAGCAGCACCGCCAGCGCGCTGCCCAGCGCGATGGCGATCAGCGCATTGGTCGCCTGGTCTGACACGGATGAACGGTAAAGCCGGCGACGGCTTCCCGAGTCATCGGCGGGTCAGCGGTAGGTCAGGTGCTCGCCCTCGAGGTGGTGGTGCTCGTTGAAGGTCAGCAGCCGCGCGCCGGTGGACCCGACGAGCAGGCGTGTGTAGGCGGCGTTGACGACGACCGTGTTGAAACGTGCCCACAGGCGAGCCGTGGCCGCCTGGTCGTCGACGCAGGACGGATCGACGAGGGAAGCCGCGACCACAGCGATCGGTCCGCCCGAGGTCACGACCACGACGGTCTCGCCACGGCCGCACGCCGCGACCGCCTGGGCCAGCGAGGTGCGCACGCGCCCCAGGAAGGCGGCGTACGACTCGGTGGCTCCGGCGTCCTCGCCGGCGGTCCAGCGGGCGGTGGCCTCCTCGAAGATCTCCTGGAAGCGACGACGGTCGAGTGAGGTGTGGTCGGCCCCCGCCTCCGCGCCGCCGGTGGTGAACGCCGGGTGACCTGCCACCAGACCGACGTGGTCGAACTCGTCCCAGCCGGCGTCGATCGTGGCGGGCGGACCGTCCCACGCCGCGGCCTCGACCATCGCCTCGGCGGTCTCCCGGTGACGACGCAGGCTGCCGTGCACGATCGCGCTCGGCGTCACCTCACGCTCTCGCAGCCAGGCGCCCAGCAACCGGCCCTGCTCCCAGCCCCGTGTCGAAAGGACGTCGTAGTCGTCGGCGCCGAAGGAGGCCTGGCCGTGGCGCACGAGAAGGAGATGACCCATGACTCCACCCTAGGGATCGACCGCTCGGGAAATATGTGGGCCACCCACGCAACCTCGGGTCGCTCCAACGCGTCGTATGAGTTACTTCGATGGCCGGGACAGCCCGGCCCGTCTCCTGGGAGGGAACCTCACATGTCACCACGCCTCGCACGTCGTCGCTCGGGCGTCGTCGCGCTCACCTGCGCCGGGCTCACGCTCAGCGCCGGCGCACTCAGCGCCCTCGGCAGCACCGCCAACGCCAACGCCCCGCTCGCCCCCTCTGCCGACCCCGTCGCCGACTGCGCGGAGCCGTTCCCGGTCGCCGAGGTCGCCAAGGGCGACCTGGTCGACGGGCTGACCGTCGTCAGCGGCACGGAGCCGGTGGAGTTCACCGGCGAGGTCCTCGGCGTCCTCAACGACGGCATAGCCGCCGACATCGACATGATCATGATCGACCTCGACATGGAGGCCTTCGACGAGACCGGCGGCGTGTGGCAGGGCATGTCGGGCTCCCCCGTCTACGCCGCCGACGGTCGCCTGATCGGTGCCGTCGCCTACGGGCTCTCCTGGGGTCCGTCCAAGATCGCCGGCATCACGCCGTTCGAGCACATGGACGACTACTTCACCGCCGACCCCGACACCCGCAAGGCCGGGCTGTCCAAGGCGCAGGCGCGCCTCGTCGCCGACCGCGCCGGCGTGACCACCCAGCAGGCCGCCCAGGGCTTCCGCGAGCTCCCGATGCCCTTGGGCGTCGCCGGACTGTCGGCCCGCCGCCTCGAGCAGGCCCAGAAGCGCGGACCGAAGTTCCTCGACAAGAACACCTACGTGCTCGGCCGCGCCGGCGCTGACGCACCCGGCCCCGAGACCATCGTCGCCGGCGGCAACCTCGCCGCCTCCGCGGCGTACGGCGACATCACCTTCGCCGGGGTCGGCACCGCCACCTCGGTCTGCAACGGCGAGGTCGTCGGCTTCGGCCACCCGCTCTACCAGCTCGGTGAGACGACCGAGGGCCTCCACCCGGCCGACGCGATCTTCGTGCAGCCCGACTCGCTCGGCTCGCCCTTCAAGGTCGCCAACATCAGCCCCGTCGCGGGCACGATCACCCAGGACCGGTTGACCGGGATCACCGGCACGTTCGGCCCTGCGCCGTCGTCGTCCACGATCACCAGCACCGTCACCAAGGGCAGCACCTCACGCACCGGCGTCACCGAGGTCACCGTGCAGGACGCCCTGCCGGACGCCACGTTCTACGCCCTCCTCACCAACAGTGACCGAGTGCTCGGTGGCAACCCCCGTGGCTCGGCCCTCCAGACCTGGACCGTGGCCGGGGACGACAACGGTCGGCCCTTCCAGCTCACGTTCACCGACCGCTACACCGGCGGCGACCTCGTGTGGGAACCCATCTTCCAGCTGGCCGACCTCGTCTGGAACCTGGCCTACATCGACGGGGTCACCGTCGAGTCCGTCACGGCCGACAACAACGTCACCGACTCGCTCGACACCCACGGCCTCGGCGTCGTGGAGCAGAAGGCGAAGGGCGTGTGGACGCGCATCACGCCCAAGGCTCCGGGTCGCATCAAGGCCGGCAAGACGCTGCGCCTGCGGATGACCGTCAACGGCTCCGCCGGTGAGAGCACCCTGCGCATCCCCAACCTCGCCATCCCGAAGGAGGCCAGCGGACGCTCCCGGCTCGCGATCCGCGGCGGCAACAGCTCCTACTCCTGGTTCTACGGCCGCTCGGTCTCGAGCCTGGAGAAGCAGCTCGCCGAGGCCGTGCGCCACGACCAGATCAAGGTCGAACTGTCCGGCCGCAGCATCGGCGCCACCGAGGAGTCGGCCGGCGGTCGTCGTGGCCCGCGGCCCAGCGAGGAGGAGGAGATGTCGTCGTTCTCCCTCGAGCGCGTCCTCGGACCGCTCGCAGCCGTCGCCGACGGTCGCAAGCGGATCCCGGTGCGGATCACGAAGTAGTCGACC
>NZ_JAXMNS010000132.1:0-8790 GCF_034670285.1 Nocardioides sp.
CGCTCGGCCGGTCGCCGGGGCCGTACTCCCACGCCTCGGTGAAGGTGCGGGCGAGCCACACGCCGACGCCGGGCGTGTGCTCCGAGGGCTTGAACACCACCGCGTTGCCGGCGGCGAGGGCGTAGACGATCGAGCCCATCGGCGTGAAGACCGGGTAGTTCCATGGACCGATGACGCCCACGACGCCCAGCGGCTTGTAGGCCACCGACGCCGACTGGTTGGCCATCAGCAGGCCCGAGGAGACCTTCTGGCGCTTGAGGTGCTTCTCGGCGTTGCCGGCCGCCCAGGCGATGTGGTCGATCGCGAGCGAGGCCTCGAGCATGGCGTCACTGTGCGGCTTGCCGGTCTCGGCGTGAACGATGGCGGCGAGCTGGGCCAGACGCCGGGTCATCGCGCCCTTCCAGATGGTCAGGTGCTCCTTGCGCTCGTCGAAGCTCAGGGCGGCCCACCAGGCGGCGTGCTCGCGGGCCGCGCTGACCGCGGCCGTGACCTCCTCGGCGGAGTGGATCGGGTAGGTGCCCACCACGTCGCCCGTGATGGGGCTGAGGGAGTCGAAGGTGTGCTCGGCGTTCAGCGCCATCCCGTCGGGCGACAGCTCCGGCGTCTCGGGGGCTGTGTGGTCGATCAGCGTCATCGTGCACTCCTGATGTCCGCGGCCGCCTTCTCGGCGACCATGATGGTGGGGGCGCTGGTGTTCCCGCGGGGCACCGCCGGCATCACCGAGGCGTCGACGACACGCAGTCCCTCGACACCGCGCACGCGCAGCGAGGCATCGACCACCGCGTCCTCGCCCGACCCCATCGCGCAGGTCGAGGTCGGGTGGTAGAGCGTCTGGGTCCAGGTGCGGATGTGCTCGAGCAGGTCGTCGTCCGATGGGTCGGCCGGAAGGTTCCACGGCCGCTCGAGGTAGTCGGCCAACGCGCCCTGGGTGCAGATGTCCCAGGTGGTACGCGCGCCGGACAGCAGCGCGTCGAGGTCGGTCTGGTCCTCGAGGTAGGCCGCGTCGATCGCCGGGTGCCAGCTCGGGTCGGCCGAGCGCAGGCGGATCGAGCCGCGACTGGCGACCGAGACCAGCGTCGGGGCGGCGGAGAACATCCGCGACGTGGGCTCGTGGAAGCCGTTGTCGTAGAAGCCGGTCGGCGCCACGTGCACCTGAAGGTCTGGGGCGGGAAGGCCCTCGCGGGTCGAGAAGAACATGCCGCCCTCCCCGATGTTGGACGACAGCGGACCGGTGCCGCGCATCTTCCACTGCAGGAGGTTCTTGAGGTTCGACATCTCGGCGACGTCGGTGGTGTTGCGGGTGTGCCAGATCAGCGGCGTGACCGGGTGGTCCTGGAGGTTGGAGCCCACCCCCGCCAGGTCGACCCGGCTCTCGACGCCGACCTCGCGCAGGTGGCTGGCCGGTCCGATGCCCGAGAGCATCAGCAGCTGCGGGCTGTTGATCGCGCCGCCGCTGAGGATCACCTCGCGCCGAGCGTGGACGGTGTGCTCCGAGCCGCCCTGACGGAAGGTCACGCCGGTGGCGCGCTCCCCCGACAGCTCGACGCGCGAGGCGAGCGCTCCCGTGGTGACGGTCAGGTTGGCACGTCCTCGTGCCGGAGCGAGGTAGGCGTCGTTGGTCGACCAGCGCTTCCCGCGCTTGCAGGTCACCTGGTAGAGCCCGGCGCCGGCCTGGGTCTCACCGTTGAAGTCGTCGGTGCGCTTGTGGCCGGCGCTCACGGCGCTCTCGACGAAGGCCGAGGTCGTCTCGTGGGTGTAGGCGCGGTCCTCGACGTGGAGGGGTCCGCCGCTGGCGTGGTAGCGCCCGGCGAGCCGGGTGTTGTCCTCGGACTTGAGGAAGTAGGGCAGGACGTCGTCGAAGCCCCAGCCCTCGGCGCCGTACTGGTCGCGCCAGGCGTCGTAGTCGGCGTGCGCGCCGCGGATGTAGATCATCGCGTTCATCGACGAGCAGCCGCCGAGCGCCTTCATGCGCGGCCAGTAGGCCTTCTTGCCGTGCAGCTGCTTCTGCTCGGTGGTGTTGTAGTTCCAGTCCCACTTGGTGCGGAACAGCGACGGGAACGCCGCCGGGATGGCGACCTCGTCGGCGCCCTCCGTCTCACCTCCGGCCTCGAGGAGCAGCACGGTGGCGGAGGGATCCTCGCTCAACCTCGCTGCCAGTACGGCCCCGGCACTGCCGGCGCCCACGATCACGTAGTCATAGGTGTCCTGGGTCACACCTCGAAACCTACTCCTCGGTACCTACCGACCCCAGCCCCCATCGGTGGGGTCTCGGCCAGCGGGACGAGCGTCAGCACAGACACGGGCCGACACCCGTCCTCCACTGGTCGCTGAGGCTCAGCCCAGACGCAGGGCGGTGATCAGTCTGCGTGCGACCTCGCCGCCGTCGGCCTCGGCCCGCGCACACGCGCCGGCCACGTCGAGGTCCTCGCGGAGCAGTGCGACGGCACTGTCCGGGTCGGTGGACGACCCGGCTCGACCGGCCGCGGCGTACAACCGCTGCAGCGCGCCTTCGGCCTCCGCGAGCCGGCTCGGCTCGTAGTCCCACGCCTCGCCGTACGGGCGTGCGAGCAGGAGCAGGCGCAGCGCAGCGGGCGAGCAGCCCTGGAGGATGTCGTCGACCAGGACGAGGTTGCCCGTCGACTTGGCCATCTTGGCGCCGTCGATCCGTACCTCGCCCACGTGCAGGACGGCGCGGGCGAAGGGCGTGAAGCCCGACACCGCCTCGACCATGGCGGACTGGTAGGCGTGGTGCGGGAAGGCGAGGTCCTCCCCGCCCACCAGCACGTCGACCGACGGCCCGTGCACCGACCAGGCCATCGCGGCGCACTCGGCGTGCCAGCCGGGCCGGCCCCAGCCCCAGGGGCTGATCCAGGCCGGGTCGTCGTCGGACGACGCTCGCCACACCGGGACGTCGAACGGGTCGTCCTTGGCGGGATCGTCGGGGGCGTCGCCGTAGTCGGCCGACAGCTCGAGGGCTCGCTCGCGGGAGAGTCCGCTGCGCTCGACCACGTCGCCGGCGCGGAACCAGACCGTGCCATCGCGCTCGTAGGCCACGCCGAGGTCGAGGAGGGCCTGGGCGAGCTGCTGCACCGCTTCGATGTGGTGGCGGGCCCGCGGCTCCTCGGCGGGCGTGCCGACCCGCAGCGCGCGCATGCTCTGCTCGAAGAGCGACTGCTGCACGAGCGCGTACTCGTCGAAGTGGCGCCCCTTGCTCCGGGCCGCCTCCATCAGCACGTCGTCGACGTCGGTGATGTTGCGGCACACGCGCGGACGCACCCCACTCGCGTCGAGCACCGACGCGATGACGTCGGCCCACACGAACGTCGAGGCGTGGCCGAGGTGCGTGACGTCGTACGGCGTGATGCCGCAGACGTAGAGCCGGGCCGACCCGACGGCGGCCACGGTCGTTCCACCGAGGCTCAGCGACGTGGGGCGGGCGGGTGGGCTGCCGACGCGCTGACGTGCGTCGACGACACCGGACTGGATCGGTCGTGAAGCCATGGCCTCATCCTTGCACCACGCGGTCAACGGGCCGCGGGGCGCGCGGGCTCAGCGGTCGGGGTGCCCGTCTGGGTCGTCCTGCACGTCGTTGCGCTCGGCCTGCTCGCGCAGCTGCCGGGCGGCGGCGAGACCGCGGGCCTGACGCTCGGGCTTCGGGTCGGAGGGGTCGTAGCGCCCCTCCTCGGCGGAGCGAGCGGCGTTCTTGAGCCGCTTGGTGAGGCTGAAGCCGAGGAAGGCGACGGCCAGGATGAGGAGACCGAACAGCCCGAAGGCCGTCCAGCCCGCCACGACGTCCTCGTCCTGAGGGGTCCCGTCGACGGCGAGGGTGATCAGCTGGAGGACGGCGTCAGACATGCCGCCATTCTCTCACCCGGCCCCAGCGGGTCGTCAGCCGGCAGAGAGGTCGATGCCGGCGAAGAGGTCGCTCTCGGGAGTCGGCGCGTCGACGTGGCTCGTGACCAGCTCGAAGTCCTCGGTGGGCCAGACGTCGACCTGGATCTCACGGGGCACCGCGAACCAGAACCCGTCGGGATCGATCTGCGTGGCGTGCGCGAGCAGGGCCTGGTCGCGCACCCCGAAGTAGTCACCGCACGGCACGCGTGTCGTGACGCGGGCGTCCCAGTCGGGCTCCGGCTTCCAGTCGCGCAGGCGCTCCTCCCACGGCGAGACGAGCTCGTGGGCGACCATCGCGTCGTGGAGGCTCTGCATCCGCGCACGGTTGAACGAGTGGTGGAAGTAGAGCTTGGAGACCTGCCAGGCCTCGCCGGTCTCGGGGAAGCGCTCGGGGTCGGCGGCGGCCTCGAAGGCCGCGACGCTCACCTCGTGGCAGCGGATGTGGTCGGGGTGCGGGTAGCCCCCGCGCTCGTCGTACGTCGTGAGCACGTGCGGGCGGAAGGAACGGATCAGCGCCACGAGCCGCTCGACGGCCTCGTCGAGCGGCACCAGCCCGAAGCAACCCTCGGGCAGCGGCGGCTTCGGGTCACCGTCGGGCCACCCGGAGTCGATGAAGCCGAGCCAGTCCTGGGTGACGCCGAGGATGTCGCGCGCCCGCTCCATCTCCTGGCGGCGGATCTCGGTGATGTTCTCCAGCACGTCGGGGCGATCCATCTTGGGGTTGAGGATCGAGCCGCGCTCGCCGCCGGTGCAGGTCACGATGTGCACGTCGACGCCCTCGGCGACGTACTTGGCCGTCGAGGCCGCGCCCTTGCTCGACTCGTCGTCGGGGTGGGCGTGCACGTGCATGAGGCGGTAACCCGCCAGGGGTCGCGGGTCGTTCGACATGGCCCCAGCCTAGAGCCCTCCTGGCAGGAAGGCCTCAGGGCCTGGGTGGGAGGATGGAGCCGTGAGCACCCAGGACACCCTTGCCGACCGGTACGGCGCCCCGGCGCCGTGGCGACGGCCGGCACTGCGCAGCGCGATCGCCGTCCTGGTGGTCGTGTCGGTCGGGTGGCTCGGGTGGACGATCTGGGAGCAGTCCAGCCCGCCGGTCGCCTCCGGCGAGCTCACCTTCACGATCGTCGACGACAACACCGCCAGCGCTCGCTTCATCGTCGATCTCCAGGACGACGTCGAGGCGACGTGCACCGTGCGGGCCTACGCCGAGGACCACACGCTCGTCGGCACCGTCTCGTTCGTCCCCCGCCCCACCGACTCGGGCCGGGTCACCCAGGAGATCAGCACCGACCGGCGCGCGACCGCCGTCGAGCTGCTCGGCTGCACGGCGCCGGGCCAGTCCCGGCCGCGCTGAGGCGCTTGCGCCGCACCGCCTTGCTAGGCTCGATCATTCGGCTGACGCGCTGGGCGTCCCCTCCCCGGGACCGGCCCGCGACATGTACGCCGATCCACGAACCGTCACACCCTCGATCAGCACAGGAGCAGTCATGAGCCAACCGACCACGCAGGGAACCGTCTGGTTGACCCAATCGGCCTTCGACAAGCTGCAGGCCGAGCTCGCCCACCTCAAGGGCCCCGTCCGCGAGGAGATCGTCCTGCGCATCAGCGAGGCGCGCGACGAGGGTGACCTCAAGGAGAACGGCGGCTACCACTCCGCGCGCGAGGAGCAGGGCAAGAACGAGGGACGCATCCGTCAGCTCGAGGACATGCTGCGCCGCGCCGAGGTCGGCGAGACGCCCCCGAACGACGGCGTCGTCGAGCCCGGCATGGTCGTGACCTACCGCTTCGTCGGCGACGACGAGGACGAGATCGAGACGTTCCTCCTCGGCGCCCGCGAGATCGAGCCCGAGGGCCTGACCGTCTACTCGCCGCAGTCGCCGCTCGGTTCGGCCATCAACGGCCGCACCAAGGGCGAGACGGTGGTCTACGAGGCCCCCAACGGCAAGGAGCTCGAGGTCGTCATCGTCGACGCCGTGCCCTACACGGGGTAGGCCCCTGCGTCCGCACACCTCAGCACCACCGCACGCGGCTGCGCCGTCCTCATCGTTGGACGGTGTAGCCGCGTTCGCGTAGGCGGGCCAGGAGGGCCTCGGCGTGCGGCTCACCACGGGTCTCTAGCTGCAGCTGGACGTCGACCTCGTCGAGGTGCAGCGAGGCACTGATCCGCTCGTGCACGACCTGGAGCACGTTGGCGCCCGTCTGGCCCACCTCGCCCAGGAGCCGCGCCAGGCCGCCGGGGACGTCGGGGATCGTGACGTGCAGGTTGAGGTAGCGGCCCGCGGCCGCCATCCCGTGCTGGATCACCTTGCCCAGCAGGATCGGGTCGATGTTGCCGCCCGAGAGCACCGCCACGGCGGGGGTCTCGAAGGCACCGGGGTTCTCCATCATCGCCGCCACCGCGGCCGCTCCGGCGGGCTCGACGATCATCTTGGCGCGCTCGACCAGCGCCAGGAGCGCCCGCGACATCGCCTCCTCGGTGACGGTGACCACCTCGTCGACGTGGTCGCGCACCGCCGCGAAGGTGATCTCGCCGGGCAGACCGACCGCGATCCCGTCGGCCATCGTCTTCATCGACGACAACGCCACGGGGGCACCGCGCTCGAGCGAGCCGGGATAGGCCGCAGCACCCTTGGCCTGGACCCCGATGACGGTGATGTCGG
This sequence comes from Nocardioides sp., assembly GCF_034670285.1. GTDB lineage: Bacteria > Actinomycetota > Actinomycetes > Propionibacteriales > Nocardioidaceae > Nocardioides. Next base: position 6,555 of record NZ_JAXMNS010000132.1, read on the forward strand.
GGCGCAGCGCCTTGAGAGCGATGGCGACGCCGGCCAGGAGGCCACCCCCACCGGTCGGGATGATCACGGTGCGGGTCTCGGGGGCCTGCTCGAGGATCTCGAGCCCGACTGTGCCCTGCCCGGCCACGACGTCGGCGTGGTCGAAGGGGTGGATCAGCACCGCGCCGGTCTCTTCGGAGAACCGGCGGGCAGCGACCAGCGCGTCCTCGAGGTAGCGCCCCTCGAAGACCACCTCCGCCCCGTAGCCGCGGGTTGCCTTCTCCTTCGGGATCGGCGCCCCCTCGGGCATGAACACGGTCGCCTCGATGCCGAGCTGCTGGGCAGCCAGCGCCACCCCCTGGGCGTGGTTGCCCGCGGAGGCCGCCACCACTCCGCGCGCCTGCTCCTCCGCCGTCAGCCTCGAGATGCGCACGAAGGCGCCGCGGGCCTTGAAGGAGCCGGTGCGCTGGAGGTTCTCGCACTTCAGGAGGACGGGGCCCCCGACGATGTCGGAGAGCCAGCGCGACTCCTCCATGGGCGTGGTGATCGAGTGGCCCTGCAGGGTCTCGCGGGCCGAGCGGATGTCGGCGAGGCCGACCTCGGGTTCCTTGGGCCCCTCAGGCCCCTTAGACGTGGTCATCGGCATCCCCCACCTGGTCGACACTGCGTTGCTCTTCGTAGTCCTCGGCCAGCTGCTCGACGGGGTCGTCGCCGACCTCGCTGTTGGTGGCCAGGTGCAGACCCACCGCGTTGACGACCGCGACCAGCGGCACGGCGACCAGCGCGCCGGCCACGCCGGCCACCAGGACACCACCGGCGATCGCGATGATCACCGCGAGCGGGTGCACCGAGACCCAGCGGCCCATCAGGAACGGCTGGAGCAGGTGCGCCTCGATCTGCTGCACGCCGATGACGACGCCGAGCATGATCAGTGCCGTGAGCGGACCCTGGTCGACCAGCGCGACGAGCACCGCGACCGCGCCGGCGAAGGTCGCTCCGATCAGTGGCACGAAGGCGCCGAGGAAGACCAGCACACCGATGGCGAGCACGAACGGGACACCGAGGATCGCCGCGCCCAGGCTGATCCCGATCGCGTCGACGGCGGCCACGATCACGGTGGCGCGGACGAACTGGGTGAGCGAGATCCAGGCCACGCGACCTGAGCTGTCGACGCGGTGACGGGCGGCGCGCGGGGTCAGCCGCACGACCCACGACCAGATCCGGTCGCCGTCGGCGAGGAAGAAGTAGGTGGCGAAGAGGACGATGAAGAGGCCGGCCAGCACGTGACCCAGGGCGGTGCCCACCTCGGTGACCCGGCCGACGTTGTCGGGGTCCTTGGTCTGCTCGTTGATGAGGTCCTGCGCCTGAGCGATGAAGGAGTCGATCTGGCTGTCGCTGGCGTTGAGCGGACCTTCCTCCAGCCAGCGCCTGATGTCCTCGAGCCCGGCGACCGTCGAGGTCGCGAGGTCCTCGGCCCCGTTGGCGATCTGCTGGCCGGCGAAGGTCAGGAGGAGCCCCACGAAGCCGAGTAGCCCGAGCACGACCGCGACGGCCGACAACGAACGGCTCACCCCCAGCCGTTGCAGCAGCTGGACGACGGGAGTCGTCAGCGCCGAGAGCAGGACGGCGATCGCGAGCGGCAGGGTGATGATCGAGAAGTAGCCGACCAGCTGGAGGATCGCGTAGCCCACGATCCCGATCACGATCAGCCGCCACGACCAGGCCGCGAGGAGGTCGACGCCCCACGGCACCTGGGCGCGGCTGAAGTTCGACGACCCACGCGTGACGCGAGGCTCCGGCTCGGGGGGCGGCGCCGTACGGCGATCGCGCTCCTCGCGCAGCAGCGCCCACTGGGCCGCGATGCGCGCGGTGATCCGGGCCTCGCGCTCGAGGTCCTCGGCCTCCCGGTCGACACTGCGACGGCGGCGCGGCCGCCGGGTCACCGGGGGCGCCGACTCCTCGACCTCGGACTGTTCGGGCTCGGCCCCTGCGGGCTGCTCGGGCTGCTCGGGCCGGTCGTCACTCACCCGTGCACCTTACGGTCCGCGGTGCTCGCGAGCAGCGATGCTGCCAGCCGACGCGCGGTGTCGGGGTGCACGTCTGCGAGCAGCCCCACGGCGGCGAGCACGTAGTCGGAGTCGACGACCACCGCGGGGTGCTCGGGCAGCTGCCAGCCACCGTCGCCGCCCGCGACGCCGTCCCCGGTGCCGATGCTGCCGACGAGCACGCGCGCGGCGACGCCGTCCTGTCCGTGCCG
>NZ_JAXMNS010000133.1:0-8772 GCF_034670285.1 Nocardioides sp.
AGCGGGCTCAGGGAGTCTCGTACCCCGTGGCGCCCCAGGCTAGAACCAACGGAGGGGTGAAGCCGGGCGCGTCCTGGGGCCCGGTGGGCTCTGGAACGATCCAACCCCACCTGGCCGCCCACCAGGGGTGACCGGTGGGTAGCGTGCTGGCAACTGACTTGGAAAGGCGTGAAGCGCATGCTGGATGTGGACAAGGTTCTCGACGACGCAGGCGTGACGAACCCGGAGGTCCGGGCCTACGTCACCACCTGGGCGGGCATCACCGAGCCCGACCGGATCGAGGTCGTCAACACCTCCGACGACGCCCGCCTCGTGGCGGAGTCCCTGGAGGCCGGCGAGCTGATGCCGGCCGGTGAGGGCCTCTACTACTCGCGCTCCTACGTCAAGGACACCGCCCGCTCGGAGGAGCGCACGATCGTCGCGACCCACAAGCCCGAGGACAAGGGCGTCTACAACAACTGGCGCGACGCCGAGGAGATGACCGCCAGCCAGCTCGAGCGCATGCGCGGGCAGTCGAAGGGCAAGACGATGTACGTCGTCCCCTACCTGATGGCGCCCCCCGGCTCACCGCTCGAGGCGTACGCCGCCGGGGTCGAGCTCACCGACAACCGCCCGGTCGTGCTCCACATGATCCGGATGGCCCGCGTCGGCGTCTCGCACGTCAACGACCTCGACGACCAGAACTCCTTCGTGCGCGCCGTCCACGTGACCGGCGACCTGCCCAACCTCGGCCAGGGCACGCCCGACGACCAGCGCTACTTCGTGACCGTCGCCGACGAGCGCACGATCCTGCACTTCGGCTCGTCGTACGGCGGCAACGCGCTGCTGGGCAAGATCGCCCACGGCCTGCGCCAGGCCTGCTACGACGGTCGCGCGTCGGGCAAGTTCCTCGCCGAGCAGTTCATGCTCCTGGGGATCACCGACAAGGAGACGGGCAAGAAGTACCACGTCTGCGGTGGCTTCCCGAGCGCCTCGGGCAAGACCAACCTGGCGATGACGCTCGCGCCCGACGCGATGGGCGACCGCTACTACGTCGAGTTCTACGGCGACGACATCGCCTGGCTGTGGGTCGGCGACGACGGCAAGGTCTACGGGATGAATCCCGAGAACGGCGTCTTCGGGGTCGCCAAGGACACCAACGAGCTCACCAACCCCACCGCGCTCGAGTCGATCCAGCCCGGCAGCGGCGCGATCTTCACCAACGTCGCCTACAACCCGACCACGCAGGAGGTCTGGTGGGAGGGCAAGACCAAGCAGCCCCCCGCCGACGTCACCGGCTGGGAGGACTGGAAGGGCGAGAAGATCTCCGACCGCGAGGCCGGCGACACCTCCCCGTGGGCGCACCCCAACAGCCGCTTCACGACCACCCTGGCCAACGTGCCGAACGTCGCGAAGAACTTCGAGGACCCTGCCGGGGTGCCGATCGACGCGATCATCTTCGGCGGTCGCACCAGCGACCGTGAGCCGCTGGTCCGCGCGATCAACGACCTCGCCGAGGGCGTGTACGACGGCCTGACGCTGGGTGCCGAGGCGACCTTCGCCGCCGAGGGGGTCGACGGCCAGCTGCGCTACGACCCGATGTCGATGCGTCCGTTCATGGCCTACTCCGAGGCCGACTACGCCGCCCACTGGCTCAAGATCATCGGTGCCGCCAGCGAGCAGCCGATCTTCGCCCACGTCAACTGGTTCCAGAAGGACCTCTCCGAGGGCGGCGACAAGCACTTCCTGTGGCCCGGCTACCGCGAGAACCTGCGCGCCCTGCTCTGGCTCGTCCAGTACAAGGCCGGCGAGGTGACCGGTCGTCAGACCCCCGTCGGCGTGCTGCCGACCGAGGAGGAGCTCAACCTCGACGGTCTCGAGATGCCGGCCGAGGACCTCGCCCGCATCCTCGACATCGACGTCGACCGCTGGCGCCAGGAGATGGGCTTCCGCGAGGAGCACCTCAAGCAGTTCGACGGCCTGCCCGAGGAGATCTGGGAGGCGCACCGCCGCGTCGCCGCAGCCCTCGACAGCGTCGGCTGACCCAGCCTGTCCCGCAACAGACCTCAGGTCGTTCGCCGAGTCGGCGCGTGTACGCGCCGACTCGGCGAAGATCCTCGGGCTGGTCGAGCTGTTCGGGGCCCTGGCTACGGTGGCCCTGACGCCCAGGGAGGTGCGGAGCGTGACCACCAACATCACCAGCATCACCGCCGTACGACTCACCGGTGCCGCCTCCCGCGACCGGCTGCCGCTGCTCGTGGTCGGCCCCTCGCTCGGGACGTCGGCCCTCGCGTTGTGGTCGGACTGCGCCGAGCACCTCACCGATCGCTTCGACGTGCTCGCCTGGGACCTCCCGGGCCACGGCTACAACACCGGTGTGCCGGCCGAGCCCTTCACGGTCGCCGACCTCGCCGCGGCCCTGCTCGGAGTGGTCGACGAGGTGATGGTGCAGCGCGGCACCCCGCACGACGCCTTCGCCATCGCCGGCAACTCCGCCGGCGGAGTCGTCGCCCTGCAGGTGCTCCTCGACGCTCCGGAGCGGGTGGCCTCGGCCGTCCTGCTCTGCACCCCGGCCGGCCCCGGCGACACCGCAGCCTGGGACGAACGCATCGCGCAGGTGCGCAATGGCGGCACCGATGCGCTGGTCGAGGCTGCCACCGAGCGCTGGTTCGGCCCCGGGTTCGTCGAGCGCGAGCCGGCCCGGACGGCGTCGCTCCAGCGGGCGTTGCGCTCGGTCTCCGCCGCCGGCTACGTCGGCGTGTGCGAGGCGCTGGCGTCGTACGACGTCCGCGACCGGCTGGGCGAGATCGCCGCGCCGGTGCTCGTGGTCGCCGGTGAGCACGACCGGGCCGTCACGCCGGCCGCGGCGCAGCAGGTGGCGGACGGCGTGCAGGACGGCCGCACCGTCGTCCTCGACGGCGTCGCCCACCTGCCCCCCGCCGAGGTGCCCGCCGAGGTCGCCACGCTGATCCGGCACCACGTGCTCGGCGAGCCGGACTCCACGACCGACCCTGAGCACACCGAGCAGACCGAGCAGGCCGCACACGCCCTGGTGGCCGATCACGCCGCCGGCCGGATCGGCGACCGCCCGGGCCTCGACCGTCGCAGCCGCTCGCTGGTCGCCCTGGCCACCCTCGTCGGGCGCTCCGACGACGAGCTCTTCGCCGACCAGGTGCGCTCCGCCCGCTCCCAGGGCCTCACCGGCCCTGAGATCGAGGAGGCGCTGCTCCAGACCGCCGTCCACGTCGGTGTCGCCGATGCCGCCACCGCCGTCCGGATCGCCCGGGCGGCTTTCGAGGAGGAGCGCCCATGACCAGCAGCGCCCGCAGCGCCTACCTGTACGCCGCCGCCCGCACGCCGTTCGGGCGCTTCGGCGGCGCACTCGCCGACACCCGGCCCGACGACCTCGCGGCGGTGGCGCTGAAGGGGGTCCTGGCAAAGGCTCCCGGCCTGGACCCAGCCCGCGTCGGCGACGTCATGTGGGGCAACGCCAACGGCGCCGGCGAGGACAACCGCAACGTCGGACGGATGGCGGTGCTGCTCGCCGGGCTGCCGACCTCCGTTCCGGCGACCACCGTCAACCGGCTCTGCGGCTCGAGCCTGGACGCCGCGATCATGGCCTCGCGCACCATCGAGTCCGGCGACGCCGACGTCGTGGTCGCGGGGGGTGTGGAGTCGATGACCCGCGCGCCGTGGGTGCTGCCCAAGCCGTCGCGCGCCTACCCGGCCGGCAACGTCACGGCCGTCTCGACCACCCTCGGCTGGCGCCTGGTCAACGAGCGGATGCCGGCGGAGTGGACGGTCTCGCTCGGTGAGGCCAACGAGGCGCTGGGCGAGCGGTTCGGCATCTCGCGCGAGCGTCAGGACGCCTTCGCTGCGCGCTCCCACACGCGTGCCGAGGCGGCCTGGACCGACGGGTTCTACGACGACCTCGTCGTGCTGGTGCCGGGGGTCGACCTGGCCCGCGACGAGAGCATCCGCCCGGGCACGACCGTCGACACCCTGGCCGGCCTGAAGCCGTCGTTCAGGCCTGACGGCACCATCACGGCCGGCAACGCCTCGCCCCTCAACGACGGCGCCTCCGCCTTGCTGCTGGCCACGGAGGACGCCGACCTCGGCTGCGCGCCGCTGGCTCGGATCGCGGGGCGCGGGGTCTTCGCGCTGGACCCGCAGGACTTCGGTTTCGCTCCCGTCGAGGCGGCCGACGCCGCGCTCGCCCGAGCCGGGATCGGCTGGGGCGACGTCAGCGCGGTCGAGCTCAACGAGGCGTTCGCGGTGCAGTCGCTGGCCTGCGTCGACGCCTGGGGCATCGACCCGGAGATCGTCAACACCCACGGCGGTGCGATCGCCCTCGGCCACCCGCTCGGCGCCTCCGGTGCGCGGGTGCTCGGCACCCTGGCCCACCGTCTCCAGGAGTCCGGCGGGCGCTGGGGCGTCGCGGCGATCTGCATCGGGGTAGGGCAGGCGCTGGCCGTCGTCCTCGAGAACGCCACGTGAAGGTCTGCGACTCCACGGCCGAGGCAGTCGGCGACGTCGCGGACGGCGCCACCGTGCTGGTCGGTGGGTTCGGGCCGGCCGGGATGCCGTTCGCGCTCATCGACGCCCTGATCGACCAGGGGGCCACCGACCTCACGGTGGTGTCCAACAACGCCGGCAACGCCGACACCGGGCTCGCGGCCCTGCTCGACCGGGGTCGGGTGCGCCGCATGGTCTGCTCCTACCCGCGTCAGGCCGACTCCTGGGTCTTCGACCGGCTCTACCGTGCCGGTGAGATCGAGCTCGAGCTGGTGCCTCAGGGCAACCTCGCCGAGCGGATGCGCGCCGCCGGCGCCGGGATCGGTGCCTTCTACTGCCCGACCGGGGCCGGTACGTCGTGGGCCGAGGGCAAGGAGACCCGCGAGATCGACGGGCGCACCTACGTCCTGGAGTACCCGCTCCGCGGCGACCTCGCCCTGATCGGCGCGCACCGCTCCGACCGGGTCGGCAACCTGGTCTACCGCAAGACCGCCCGCAACTTCGGCCCGGTGATGGCGACCGCGGCCACGACGGTCGTCGCCCAGGTGGCCGAGGTCGTCGACACCGGAGCGATCGACCCGGAAGTCGTGGTGACCCCCGGCATCTACGTGGACCGGGTGGTGGTCGCGTGAGAACGCCAGACCAGCCCCGTACGCCGGCCGAGCTCGCCGCCGCGGTCGCGCGCGACATCCCGCCCGACTCCTACGTCAACCTCGGGATCGGCCGCCCCACCCTGGTCGCCGACCACCTGCCCCCGAACTCCGGAGTGGTGCTCCACACCGAGAACGGCCTGCTCCACATGGGCCCGGCCGCCACCGGCCTCGACGTCGACCCGGACCTCACGAACGCCGGCAAGCAGCCGGTCACCGCGCTGCCGGGGGCGTCGTACTTCCACCAGGCCGACTCGTTCGCGATGATGCGCGGCGGTCACCTCGACGTGGCCGTGCTCGGGGCCTTCCAGGTCTCGGCGAGCGGCGACCTGGCCAACTGGCACACCGGGGCAGCCGACGCGATCCCCGGAGTCGGCGGGGCGATGGACCTCGCGGTCGGTGCCAAGCGGGTCTTCGTGATGATGCCGCTCTTCGCGAAGGACGGCGCGCCCAAGCTCGTGCCCGCCTGCACCTACCCGCTCACCGGCGTCGGCTGCGTCGACCGGATCTACACCGACCTCGCCACCTTCGAGGTCGCCGTGGACGGTCCGCTGCGGGTGCTCGACACCTTCGGCGCCTCGGTCGAGGAGCTCTCGGAGCGGATCGGCCTCCCGCTGACCCGCTAGATGGGAGGTGGGGGGCCCCACCCGCGCGGGGGATCCTCGGTGGGGTGGGCACAGGCAGGCATTTGCTGGCTAGCGTCAGGGAGTGAGCACTCCGACCGCCTCAGCGTCGCCGACGCCCGTACCAGGTCCAGCCGCCCCGCGGCCCCTCCAGCGACGTCTGGGGGTCGACGACGTTGCCGAGGGTGGCAGCGACTCGAGGACCGCGGAGCACGACGCGACGCACGAGCAGGGGAGCGAGTCGGTCGTAGACCCCGGGCATCAGGCGGAAGCCGATCACGCTCAACCAGTTGGCCGGGCCCACGTGCACCAGACGCCGCGGACAGTCAAGGACCCGCACGATGGCACGCGCGACGTGGTCGGGCGCCAGCACCGGCGGGGGAGCCGAGCCGCCGTGTCCCGCGAAGGTCGCGGCCTGCGCGTAGATGGGGGTGTCGATCGCCCCGGGAGCCACGACGCTGACGTGGATGCCGCGCTCGCGGCGGGTCTCGAGCTGGAGAGTGCGGGCCAGGCAGAGCTGCGCCCACTTGGCGGTGCAGTAGGCACCCAGCGACGGCACGGCGATCTCGGCCAGCAGCGAACCCACGATCACCAGGCTGCCGCCACCCTGCGCACGGAAGACCGGCAGCACCGTGCGCGCCAAGGTGAGAGTGCCCAGCACCGCGACGTCGTGCACCGCGGCGAACGTCTCGGGCGGCACCTCCTCGAGCGTGCCGTAGGCCATCACCTGGGCCGTGGTCACGACGGCGTCGAGGCGGCCGTGCTCAGCCAGGCAGGCCGCGACCACCCGCTGCATGTCGGCGGCATCGCGGATGTCGCCCGGCAGGCCGAGGGTGCCGTGGCCCAGCTCGGCGGCCACCGCGCTCACCCGCTCCTCGCTGCGCGAGCAGACCGCGACCCGGGCGCCCTCGTCGACCAGGCGCCGTGCCGTGACCAGGCCGATGCCGCTGGTGCCGCCGACGACGAGCACGACCTTGCTGCGGACGTTGTCGTCACTGCGCTGGTGAGCCATGACGACGACGCTAGTCGGAGCGTGCACGCGACGACGCCTCCCACGGGGTGGTCGCGATGAGGCGCCCCCTGACGTTCCTGCGGGGCTCCGCCATCCCGGAGCAGGCAGTGGTCGTCGTGACCGGCGCGTCGAGCGGCATCGGACGCGCGGTCGCAATCCAGCTGGCCGAGGAGGGCCACCACCTCGCCCTGGTCGCCCGCTGCATCGAGAACCTCGAGGAGTGCGCGGCCGCGTGCCGCGATGCCGGGTGCGCCTCGGTGATGGTGGTCCCGACCGACGTCTCCGACGACCAGGCGGTCGCTGAGCTGTTCGCGAAGGTCGTCGCGGAGCACGGCCGCGTGGACGGCGTCGCGCACTGCGCCGGCGAGGTCACCTACGGCCGGGTCGAGGACACCTCGGCCGAGGTCTTCGACCGGGTCCTGGCCAGCAATCTCAGCGGCTCCGCCAACGTCGCTCGGCACGCCGTCGCGCAGATGCGGGAGGCCGAACGCGGCGTGCTCGTGATCGTCGGCTCGCTGCTCGGTCACATCGCGGTGCCCGAGATGACGCCGTACGTCGTGAGCAAGTGGGGCCTGCGTGCGCTGGCCCGCCAGCTGGCGCTGGAGAACCTCGACGTGCGGGACCTTCACGTCTGCCACGTCGCGCCGGGCAGCGTGGACACCCCGATCTACGACAAGGCGATCGACTCCGGGGGCACCGTCAACTCCCCGCCGCCGCCGACCATCAGCCCGGAGCGGGCTGCGCGCACCATCGTGACCAACCTGCACCACCCGAGCCGCGCCTCGCAGACCGCGTGGAGCAACCACGCGGTCATCGGCGCGTTCCGCATCGCACCCGCCGTGTGGGACCGCGCCGTGGGCCCCGCGTTCCGACTGCTCTCGCGTGGTGAGTCGAAGCGCAGCCAGGGACAGTAGGCTCGGCCGCGATGGACGAGCCGCGCAGCACCGCACCCGAGGACTTCGACCCGACGTTGCTGAGCAGCTCGCCGGACGAGCGCCTCAAGCTCACCGAGCCGGGCCGCAAGGCCCTGCGTCGCCTCGACAAGATCAGCGCACGGTCGGGCCGCCTCTCGACGCGCGCCTACAACCTGACCATCAGCCACGAGCACCGGCTGATCTGGTTCAGGGTGGCCAAGGTCGGCACCCGCACGGTGCTCGACCACCTCGAGCGCTCCGGGGTCACCCTCGACGTCAAGCACGCCATGCGGCTGCGCTACCCGGTCGAGGCGTTCGACGACTACTTCAAGTTCGCCTTCGTGCGCCACCCGCTCGACCGCTTCGTGTCGGCCTGGCGCGACAAGGTCGTCGACCACAACTACTGGGGCTTCGAGCCCGACCAGCTGGCCCGCATGCAGCGTCTCGAGGCCTTCGCCGAGTGGGTGGCGACCCGCGACCTCACCGACCTGACGACCTGCGACCAGCACCTGGCGCTCCAGGTGCGCGCGATCGACCTCACCCAGGTCGACCACGTCGGGCGGATGGAGACGTTCGCCGACGACTTCGCCGTCGTGTGCCGCCGTCTCGGGCTGCCCGAGGTCGCCCCGGAGCGTCGCAACGCCTCCACCGCCGTGCCTCCCGACGAGGTCACCGACGAGGTGCGCGAGCGGGTCGCCGAGCTCTACCGGCTCGACTTCCAGGTGCTGGGCTACCCGACGGGCTGACGGCGTACGTCGCGCAGCCGACGGACGCGGAGCTGCACCTGGTGGTAGGCGAGCTGCGCCAGCACACCGACGGCCAGGGACGCGCCGATGGCGAGGTAGGGGTGGCCGGCCGCCTCGAGCGACGGGTAGACCTGCCAGTGCGTGAGGTAGATCCACAGCGACGAGGTCGCCAGGACCCGCACGAGCGGCGCGAGGACGCTCGGCAGCCGCACCGGCCGCAGCCAGAGCAGCAGGGCCACGGTGCCGACCACGATGAGCTCGCGCTGCCGGTCGTCGAAGTAGCCGTACAGCCCGGCGTACGACGCCGCGAGGACGGCGCCGCGCTGGAGGTGG
>NZ_JAXMNS010000134.1:0-8757 GCF_034670285.1 Nocardioides sp.
GGCCCCCGTGGCCTCATGCCGAACCCGAAGACCGGCACCGTGACGCCCGACCCGGCCAAGGCCGTGACGGACATCAAGGGTGGAAAGATCGAGTTCCGCGTCGACCGCCACGCCAACCTGCACTTCATCATCGGCAAGGCGTCCTTCACCGAGGCCGCGCTGGCCGAGAACTACGCCGCCGCCCTCGAGGAGGTGCTGCGTCTCAAGCCGGCCAGCTCCAAGGGCCGCTACCTCAAGAAGGTCACGTTCTCGACGACCATGGGCCCCGGCGTCCAGGTCGACCCGAACCGCACCCGCAACGTCACGGGCGAGGACGACGCCGACCAGGGCTGATCTCCCGCTTGCAACAACAAAGGCCCGCCACCCCTCAGGGGTGGCGGGCCTTTGTCGTACGTCGGGCTCAGGAAGACATCGACTCTGCTGCCGCGAGCGCCACGCAGGTGGCGACACCGGCCATCGCGGTCTCGACCTCCTCGAGTGCCGGGAAAGTCGGCGCGAGACGGATGTTGCGGTCGCGGGGGTCCTGGCCGTGCGGGTACGACGCGCCGGCCGGCGTCAGCGCGATGCCGGCCTCCTTGGCCAGGGCGACGACGCGCGAGGCGGTGCCGTCGAGCACGTCGAGGTTCACGAAGTAGCCGCCCGTCGGCTGGGTCCACTCGGCCACGTCGAGACCACCCAGGACGCCGGTCAGCGCAGCGTCGACGGCGTCGAACTTGGGCGCGATGATCTCGCGGTGCTTGCGCATGTGCTCGCGCACGCCGTCGGCGGAGCCGAAGAACTCGACGTGACGCAGGTGGTTGATCTTGTCGGGCCCGATGGAGGCCATCGCGAGGTGCTTGAGGTACCACGCCTTGTTGGCTGCCGAGGCCGCGAGCACCGAGACCCCGGACCCGGCGAAGGTGATCTTGGAGGTCGAGGCGAACATGATCGGGCGCTCGGGGTTGCCGGACGCCGCAGCGAGGCTGAGGGCGTCGGCGCTCTTGACCTCGATGTCTGTCAGGTGGTGCACGGCGTAGGCGTTGTCCCAGAAGACCCGGAAGTCGGGCGCTGCGGTCGGCATCGACATCAGCGCGGCTGCGACCTCCTGCGAGCACACGGCGCCCGAGGGGTTGGCGTAGGTCGGCACGATCCAGAGGCCCTTGATGCTGGGGTCGTCCTTGACGAGGGCGGCGACGGCGTCGACGTCCGGGCCGTCGGCGTGCATGTCGACGGTGACCATCTCGATGCCGAAGTCGGCCAGCATCGAGAAGTGGCGGTCGTAGCCCGGGACGGGGCAGATGAACTTCACGACCGGCTCGTCCTTCCACGGGCGATCCGAGCCGGGACCGCCGTGCAGGAGCAGGTCGACGAGCACCTGGTGCATGAGCGTCAGGCTGGAGTTGCCTCCGCAGACGACCTGGTCGGTCTCGACCCCGAGCAGGTCGGCGAAGATCTCGCGCAGCTCGGTGAGGCCTTCGAGCCCGCCGTAGTTGCGGACGTCGGTGCCGGCCCGGTCCTTGGTCGACGTGGGCAGCGACAGCAGGGCATTCGACAGGTCGAGCTGAGCGCTCGACGGCTTCCCCCGGGTGAGGTCGAGGGAGAGACCGCGCGCCTTGAGTGCGGCGTACTCCTCCTCCTTGGCCGTGCGGAAGTCCGCGAGCTCCTCGGGGGAGAGGTCGCTGAGCGGGCGGTGCGGTGCGGAAGCGGGCGTCTGCGGTGTGGTCACCCGACGATCCTCCCAAACAGGTCCAGCCGGGCGGAACCTAGGATGCCGACGTGGTCGCCACCTCCTGGGCCCTGCTGGTCCGTCCCTCCGCCAATCGCGTGTACTCCGCCGCCGCTCCGCACCTGACGGAGTCCGAGACCGCGGTCCTGAACGCCTGTGTGCTGGGCCATCGGCTCAGCGACCTGACCACCGAGACCCTGGGTGGCGTCGACTACCTGACCTTCACCAGCGAGGGGGAGCTCACCGAGCGCGAGATCGCCCACCTCTCCACGCTCTCGGGTGCCTTCGCGCTCTTCCGGCGCAGCGGCACGAGTCTCGAGCCCGTCGAGCTCGACGGGCTCCAGCACCTCGACGAGGACCTGCTCACGATCCAGAAGTACGTCGGCAAGACCAACGAGCTCTTCACCCGGCTGCTGCTCAACGTCACTGTCTGGGCATCGGGTGTCGGGGGAGACCTGGTGGCCGGTGCGAGCCGGGAGCGGCCGATCCGTGTGCTGGACCCGCTGTGCGGGCGCGGCTCCACGCTCCACCAGGCCCTCGTCTACGGGTGCGACGCCGACGGCCTCGACGTCGATGCCAAGAGCTTCGACGCCCACGAGGCGTTCCTGAAGACCTGGCTGCGGCGCAAGCGCCTCAAGCACGAGGCGGAGGTCATCCCGGTCCGGCGCGAGGGCGAGCGGATCGGACGGCGCCTCGAGGTGAAGGTCGGCGCCGACAAGGAGGCCTGGAAGGCCGGCGACGTTCGCCGGCTCGGTTTCGTGCACGCCGACACGACCCGCGCTGCGGAGTTCTTCCGGCCGGCGTCCTTCGATGCGCTCGTCGCGGATGCGCCGTACGGCGTGCAGCACGGCGCGCGGGCCGAGGGACGGCTCGACCGCAGCCCGCTGGCGCTCCTCGAGGCCGCGCTGCCCGGCTGGGTCCCGTTGCTGCGCCCGGGTGCAGCGCTCGGGATCTCGTGGAACACCCACGTGGCCGAACGAGCCCAGGCCGTGCGACTCCTCGAGGAGGCCGGGCTCGAGCCCCTGGACGACGGCCCGTGGCGCGGGTTCCTGCACCGCGTCGACCAGGCCATCGAGCGCGACATCGTGGTGGCCCGACGACCCGCGTGAGCCCGATTTGGCGTGGCCGCGCGCAGCGCCGTACAGTTCTGCTCGAAACCAGAGACCGCCGGTTGTCACGCTGTGCATGCAGCGCGACCGAAGGTGCCGCAGAGATGTGGACGGCCCGCGTAGGATTTCAGAGCAGGAGACGCAGAGATGCTGATCCACCACACGCCCTGAGCCTGCGCTCAGGGCGTTCGTCATTTCTCCGCTCACCGGGCGACGGTCTCCCAGTCCGGAAGGAGACCCATGGCGCGGGCAGACAGGCAAGCCGCCGTCGAGGAGATCGTTGAGCTTTTCAACGTCGCCGACGGCGCAGTGCTGACCGACTACCGCGGCCTCACCGTCAAGGAGCTGCAGGATCTGCGCCGCTCCCTGGGGGCTGACGCCAACTACGCCGTGGTCAAGAACACGCTGGCCAAGATCGCCGCCAACCAGGTGGGCATCTCCGGCTTCGACGACCTCTTGGTCGGCCCCACCGCTATCGCCTTCATCAACGGCGACGTGGTCGAGGCTGCCAAGGGTCTGCGTGACTTTGCCAAGGCAAACCCCGCCCTGATCATCAAGGGCGGTGTCCTGGACGGCAACATCCTCGACGCGAAGGAGATCGCCAAGCTGGCCGATCTCGAGTCGCGCGAGGTCCTGTTGGGCAAGCTGGCCGGTGCGTTGCTCGCATCGCTCAGCCAGGCCGTCTACCTCTTCAACGCCCCGCTCTCCCAGGCTGCCCGGCTCGCCGGCGCCTTGGAGGCCAAGGCAACCGAAGACCCCTCGATCCTCGCAGGTGGTGCTGGTACTCCGGCCCCCACCGAGGAGGCCCCGGCCGCTGCCGAGGAGACCACGGAGGAGACCCCCGACACGGAGGTCGCCGACGAGGCTCCCGAGGCTGCAGCCGAGTCCACCGACGCCTGATCCCAGGCTGAACACCACCACCTGAAACCCGGTCCTGGCGCACACGCGTCCGGGACCAACGAAAGAAAGGTTCGCATCATGGCGAAGCTCAGCACCGACGAGCTCCTTGAGGCCTTCAAGGAGATGACCCTGATCGAGCTCTCGGAGTTCGTGAAGCAGTTCGAGGAGACCTTCGGCGTCACCGCCGCTGCCCCCGTTGCCGTGGCTGCTGCCCCGGCCGCCGGTGGCGCCGGTGGCGGCGAGGAGGCCGCTGCCCAGGACGAGTTCGACGTCGTCCTCGAGGCCGCTGGTGACAAGAAGATCAACGTCATCAAGGAGGTGCGCGCCCTCACCTCGCTCGGCCTGAAGGAGGCCAAGGAGCTCGTTGAGGCCGCCCCCAAGGCTGTCCTGGAGAAGGTCGACAAGGCGACGGCCGACAAGGCCAAGGAGGCGCTCGAGGGCGCCGGCGCCAGCGTCTCCCTCAAGTGATTCACCGGCGCTGACGGATAGGACTTCGTCCTACTCGGACGTGCCACCACGCAGCGGCCGTTCCCGGATCCCCGGGGGCGGCCGCTTCGTCGTATCCGCACGTCACAGGTGGGTATCGCCATCTGGCGTTGTCGTGACGCAGGGCACCTTTCCGCGTAACCTCAGCGTGTCGGCAGCGTTGTTACTCATGGGTGTAGTGCTGTGGGCCGCCATGCTCCCCGACGTCCCCCACGTCGGGGCTACGAGCAGGCGCCGAAAAAGAGATCCGGGCCGAGAAAAGGACTGACATGGGTGTAGAGATCAAGGTGGACGGTCTCACCAAGAGCTTCGGCAAGAGCCTGATCTGGGCCGATGTCTCCTTGACGATCCCCGCCGGCGAGATCTGCGTGATGCTCGGGCCGTCCGGAACCGGCAAGTCGGTCTTCCTCAAGACCCTCATCGGCCTGCTGAAGCCCGACACCGGCTCCATCGTCATCGAGGGCACCGACATCGCCTCCTGCTCGGAGAAGGACCTCTACGAGATCCGCAAGCTCTTCGGGGTGCTGTTCCAGGACGGCGCCATGTTCGGCTCGATGAACCTCTACGACAACATCGCGTTCCCGTTGCGCGAGCACACCAAGAAGTCCGAGTCGCAGATCCGCGAGGTCGTCCTCGAGAAGATGGACCTCGTCGGCCTCCTCGGCACCGAGGACAAGCTGCCCGGTGAGATCTCGGGCGGAATGCGCAAGCGCGCCGGCATCGCCCGCGGCCTGGTGCTCGACCCGGAGATCGTGCTCTTCGACGAGCCCGACTCGGGTCTCGACCCGGTTCGCACCGCGTTCCTCAACCAGCTGATCGTCGACCTCAACGCCCAGATCGACGCGACGTTCCTCATCGTCACCCACGACATCAACACCGCCCGCACGGTGCCCGACAACATCGGCCTGCTCTACCACAAGCACCTGGCGATGTTCGGGCCCCGCGAGATGCTCCTGAGCTCCGAGGAGCCCGTGGTGCGTCAGTTCCTCAACGCCCAGCGCGTCGGGCCGATCGGCATGTCGGAGGAGAAGGACGCCGACGAGCTCGAGGCCGAGAAGGACCAGGACCTGCCGCCGCTGCCGCCGATCCCGATGCAGATCGAGCCCTCGAGCGGCATCCCGCGCCGTAGCCAGCGCGAGCCGGGCGGGTGGTGCCGTGACAACGGCGTCACGCCTCCTCCGGGCTCGTTCGAGGCCAACGTCAACATGACGACGAAGATCTAGGGCCGCCTCACGTGTCAATGATCACGAACTCCAGGGTGCTCAAGCCCATCGGGACCGCAGGCTCGCTCTTCGCCTTCGCTCTCGATGTGCTCCGCGCGCTCTTCCGGAGGCCGTTCCAGCTGCGAGAGTTCATCCAGCAGGCCTGGTTCATCGCCTCGGTGACCATCATCCCGACCGCTCTGGTCGCGATCCCCTTCGGCGCCGTCATCGCGCTCCAGGTCGGCGGCCTGATCAAGCAGTTCGGTGCCCAGTCGTTCACCGGCTCGGCCTCGGTCCTCGCGGTGGTCCAGCAGGCCGGCCCGATCGCCACGGCGCTGCTGATCGCCGGAGCCGGTGGCTCGGCGATCGCCGCCGACCTCGGCTCTCGCAAGATCCGTGAAGAGCTCGACGCGATGATGGTGCTCGGTATCGACCCGATCCAGCGTCTCGTCGTGCCTCGGGTGCTCGCCGCCATGCTGGTGGCGTTCTTCCTCAACGGTCTGGTGACCGTCGTCGGGGTCGCGGGAGGCTACGTCTTCAACGTCATCCTCCAGGACGGCACCCCCGGCGCCTACCTGGCCAGCTTCACCGCCCTCGCCCAGCTGCCCGACCTGTACGTCGGTCTGATCAAGGCCGTGATCTTCGGTCTGATCGCCGCGATCGTGGCCAGCTACAAGGGCATCAACGCCGGTGGCGGGCCCAAGGGCGTGGGCGACGCGGTCAACGAGTCGGTGGTCATCACC
The DNA here is from genome assembly GCF_034670285.1 of Nocardioides sp. GTDB lineage: Bacteria > Actinomycetota > Actinomycetes > Propionibacteriales > Nocardioidaceae > Nocardioides. Next base: position 6,146 of record NZ_JAXMNS010000134.1, read on the forward strand.
TTCCTGCTGCTCTTCGTCGTGAACTTCGTGATCAGCACGATCTACCTCCAACTCGTCCCACCGAAGGGGGGCTAGCGCCATGGCGAACGTCAAGGACGTCTACCAGGTGCCGCTGAAGTCCCTCGACGGCATGGGGGAGCAGCTGCACTTCTACATCAACGTGCTGCGGGCGATCCCGCGCTCGGTGAAGCGCTACCCCAAGGAGATCGCCAGGATCCTGGCCGAGGTGACCCTCGGCTCGGGCTCGCTCGCGGTCATCGGCGGCACGGTCGGCGTCATCCTCGGTCTCACCTTCTTCACCGGCGCCCAGGTCGGGCTCTCGGGCTACGCTGCCCTCAACCAGCTGGGCACGGCCGCGTTCTCGGGCTTCGTCTCCGCCTACTTCAACACGCGTGAGATCGCGCCGTTGGTCGCAGGCATCGCCCTCGCTGCGACGGTGGGCTGCGGGTTCACCGCCCAGCTCGGCGCGATGCGGATCTCCGAGGAGATCGACGCCCTCGAGGTCATGGCGATCCCGTCGATGCCGTTCCTCGTCGCCACCCGCGTGGTCGGCGGCCTGATCGCCATCATCCCGCTGTACGTCGTGGGTCTGCTGTCGTCCTACTTCGCCAGTCGCCTCGTCGTGACTCAGTTCTACGGCCAGAGCTCCGGCACCTACGACCACTACTTCAACCAGTTCCTCCCACCCGGCGACGTACTCTGGTCGTTCGGCAAGGTGCTGGTCTTCGACGTCGTCGTGATCCTCATCCACTGCTACTACGGGTTCAACGCCAGCGGCGGTCCCGCCGGCGTGGGCGTGGCCGTGGGTCGCGCCGTCCGGACGAGCATCGTGGCCATCAACGTCATCGACCTGTTCCTGTCGATGGCCATCTGGGGCACCACCACCACCGTGAGATTGGCGGGTTGACATGCTGAATCGCATCCTGGCCATGCACAAGGTCCTGGGCGTCGCCTTCCTGGCGCTCCTGCTCTTCTCGGTCTACGCGACCTACGCGATCTTCACCAAGGCCTACGTCAACTACGACGAGGTCACCCTGCGCACGTCCAACATCGGTCTCCAGCTGCCGGCACGTGCCGACATCAAGATCCGTGGCGTGATCGTGGGCGAGGTGCTCGACTACGAGGCCGACTCCGCCGGGGGAGCCGAGGTCACCCTCGGTCTCTACCAGGACAAGGTCGACATGATCCCCAAGGACGTCAGCGGCTCGGTGCTGCCCAAGACGCTCTTCGGCGAGAAGTACGTCTCCCTGATCCCGCCGTCCGACTGGGACCAGGCCAACGACCCGCACATCGAGGCCGGTGACGTCATCGACCGCACCCGGGTCAGCACCGAGGTCGAGCAGGTCCTCTCCGACCTGCTCCCGCTCCTCGAAACCGTGCAGCCGGCCAAGATCTCGATGACCTTGAACGCCATCTCGAGCGCGCTCGAGGGTCGCGGTGACCAGCTCGGCGAGACCCTGGAGACCTTCGACTCCTACCTCAAGCGCATCAACCCCGAGATCCCGCTGCTGATCGAGGACCTCCGGAAGACCGGCGAGGTCGGCGAGATCTACGCCGACGTACTGCCTCAGATCGGCGACATCCTCGACGACACGGTGCTCACGATGGGCACGCTCGAGAGCCGCGAGCAGAAGCTCCAGGCACTCTTCGTCGACGTGGCCGGCTTCAGCGACAGCCTGCGCACGTTCCTCGCCGACAACGAGGACAACCTCGTGCGCGTCGGTGAGGTCAGCGCAGCCCAGCTGCGGGTGCTCTCGCGCTACTCGACGGAGTTCCCGTGCCTGGCCGGCGGCATCGTCGCGGCCGGTGAGCTGCAGGCCGAGGCCTTCCGCAACTTCACCCTGCACATCGTGCTCGAGACGCTGCCGCGCCAGCCACGTGCCTACACCGTCAACGACGTCCCGCGGATCGCCGAGGACCGAGGCCCCAACTGCCTCACCCTCCCGAACCCTCCGTGGGACCAGGAGAACCCCGTGAAGCGTCAGCCCGACATGGACGACGGCGTCGATGAGCCGACCGGCAAGGGCACCAGCCGCGTGGGCACGTCCTACGCCTTCCGTGACGGCCTCGGCTTCATGGGCGGCGAGTCCGAGTCCTCGCTCTACAAGAGCCTGATCGCCCCCGGCATGGGCATCAGCGCTGACGAGGTGGGCGACCTGGGTCCGCTCCTCGTCGGACCGATGGCCCGCGGAGCGACGGTGAGTCTGCGATGAAGCTGCTCGACAAGAAGACCAGCGCCGACCTGACCAAGCTGCTCATCTTCATCGTGGTCACCACCCTGGCGACGGGAGTGCTGGTCGTGACGATCGGCAACCTGTCTTTCCAGGGGAGCAAGGACTACAAGGCCGTCTTCGCCGACGTGACCGGCATGAACAAGGGCGACGACGTCCGCATCGCCGGCGTCAAGGTCGGCACGGTCAACAGCATCGAGGTGCTCAACCCCGATGCTCCCGAGTACGCCGCCGAGCTCGGTGACTCCGGCGTGGCGCTCAGCTCGGCCCCCGCCGCCCCGGGCGATCCGGCCACGGCCGCCCTGGTGACCTTCTCGGTGCAGAACGGCACGGCGCTCAACGAGTCGACCAACGCCACGATCCGCTACCGGCACCTCGTGG
>NZ_JAXMNS010000135.1:0-8741 GCF_034670285.1 Nocardioides sp.
TAGTCGAACGCGTCCGGGTTCGGGCCCATCCGGCCGGACTCGCCCTGGTCGAGAGCGGTGATCTCGGCGACCTCGTCGACGGAGAGCTCGAAGTCGAAGATGTCGAAGTTCTCGGCCATCCGCTCGGCGCTCATCGACTTGGGGAAGACGACGTCGCCGCGCTCGATGTGCCAGCGCAGGGTGACCTGGGCGGGCGTCTTGCCGTGGGCAGCAGCGATCTTGCCGATGGTCTCGTTGTCGAGCACCTTGCCCTGGGCGATCGGGGACCACGCCTCGATCTCGATCCCGTGGCGCAACGAGGCGCCGCGGGCCTCCTCATTGGCGAAGTAGGGGTGCACCTCGATCTGGTTGACCGCCGGGACGACGCCGGTCTCCTGCACGAGGCGGTCGAGGTGGGCGGGCTGGAAGTTCGACACGCCGATGGAGCGCGCACGCCCGTCGGCGACGAACTCGGCCATCGTCTTCCACGTCTCGACGTACAGGTCCGGGTCCACGGCGGTGAGGGGCCAGTGGATGAGGAACAGGTCGATCTGGGCCAGACCGAGCTTGGCCATCGTGTCGTCGAAGGCGCGGCGCGCGTCGTCGGGGGCGTGGAAGCCGTTGTTGAGCTTGCTGGTCACGTAGAGCTCGTCGCGCGGGATGTCGGCGTTCGCGATCGCGACCCCGACCTCCTGCTCGTTGCCGTACATCTGGGCGGTGTCGATGTGGCGGTAGCCGACCTCGAACGCGTTCGTGACGGTGTCGGCGGTCTGCTCGGGCGGGACCTGGAAGACGCCGAAGCCGAGCTGCGGGATCGTGGTCTGGTTGTTGAGCGCGATGTTGGGGACGGTGCTGTTCGTAGCCATCCTTCGACACAACCACGTCGGCGAGCAGTGCCCAACCCCTGTGAGGGGGTGGACGACGTGCCGATCATCACCTCGTTACGGGAATACCGCTCAGGACGGCCGGATGCCACCGGGACAGGGGCTCAGTAGGTCGTCGCCGCGGTGCCACCGGTGCCGGTGCCGGGTAGTGCCGTGACGGTCACGTCGGCGGTGTAGTTCGAGGGCGGGATCTCCCACTCGAACGAGTGGAAGGTGGTCCCGGTGGGGAGGGGCGCCGTCTTCAGCCAGATGGAGGAGAAGTCGGCGCCTTCGACGAACGGGTCTGACTCTACGAAGAAGGTGCCGCTGGTCCGGGTGACGCTGTTCCAGGCGGGACCTGTGCGGTAGAAGGTCCACTGCAAGCGCATCGGGTCCATGGTGCCGGCCGTGTTGTTGGTCAGGGTGACGGTGTGGACCACCTTGCTGGCGGACTTGGAGGTGACCGCAACGGCGATGTCGACGCTGTTGCCGCCATGCGAGGTGGCATGGCTAGGTGCGGCGGTGGCCAGCACGATGGCCGGTGGGCTCCAGGCGGCGGCGCCGACGACAGCCCGTCTGGTGACGTGGGCCCGGGTGGTGCGGGGGTCGTCCTGCCGGTGGTCAGCCATGGTTGCTCCAGGGCTAGTCGGGATGAGCACGATCCTTGTACAGGTCGCCCCAGCGACCCGTTCGCACCCTAGCGCCGCTGCCGTGGACTGGCCAGGGTCCTGATCGCCGCCTCAGTCGACGGACGCGGAGATCCCGTCGGCGCCGAAGGTCGTCGACGGAGTCGAGGGAGATGTCGACCGGGTGCGCGGACCGGACCCGGGATAGGTCGTTGCCGACGAACCGCCGGTTCCCGAGGCGGGGTAGACCGTGACGAGGACGTCGGCGGTGTAGTCGTCCAGGTCCCAGCCGAAGGAGTGCTGCGAGGTGCCGAGCGGGATGGGTGCGAGCTTGTCGAACATCAAGGTCCAGACCGTCTCGAAGGCCCCGGTGAAGCCGCTGACCGTGTAGCCCGAGTGCGTCACGCTACCCGACGTCGACGTCCCTCCCGTCCTGGTGAACCGCCAGCCGAGCTGCGATGTCGCGATCTCCGCAGCGGTGTTGTTGACCAAGGTCACCAGGTAGTCGTTCCCGGTGGTCGGGACCACCTGGACGTCGACGCTGTTGCCTACGCCCGAGGTGGCATGGCTCGGGGCGGCGGTGGCGAGCACGATGGCCGGTGGGCTCCAGGCGGCGGCGCCGACGACAGCCCGTCTGGTGACGTGGGCCCGGGTGGTGCGGTGGTGGTCCTGCGGTTGGTCAGCCATGGATGCTCCAGGGCTGGTCGGGATGAGCACGATCCCTCAGCAAGTCGCCCCAGCGACTCAGCCGCACCCTATGCCCGGGAGGCCGCGCTGACCAGGGCCTTGTGGTCGTCCAGGGCGAGGTCGACCATCAGGTCGGCGTGCGCGGCGGCGGAGTCGATCACCGGGAGCGGTGCCTGGGCCGGTGAGACCAGGAGCCCGATCTCGGTGCAGGCCAGGACGACGGCGTGGGCGCCGCGGCCGGCGAGGTCGCGCATGATCTCGATGTACGACGCCCGCGAGGCGTCGACGAAGCGGCCCTGGGTGATCTCGTCGAAGACCACCCGGTCGACCAGGGTGCGTCCGTCGTCGTCGGGGACCACGACCGAGATGCCGTGCTCGGCGAGACGCTCGGCGTAGAAGGTCTCCTCCATCACCCAACGCGCTCCGAGGAGCCCGAGGGTGGTCCACCCCTCTCGTCTGGCCACTGCGGCCACGGCGTCGGCGATGTGGACGGCGGGCACGCTCAGCGCGGCCTCGAGGGCCGGGAAGTTCTTGTGCATCAGGTTGGTGCACAGCGCGACCAGGTCGGCCCCGCCGGCCTCGCAGCGCACCGCGGCCTCGGCGAGCAGCCGGGCCGAGCCGTCCCAGTCGCCCCGCACCTGGCAGTCACGGACCTCGGCGAAGTCGAGGGACTGCAGCGAGATCCGCGCCGACGAGTGACCGCCGAGACGGGCAGCAACCTGCTCGTTGATGCGCCGGTAGTACGCCTCGGTGGAGTGCCACGACATGCCGCCGATGAGTCCGATCGTCTTCATGGCACCAGGGTGCCGGTCGATGAGGATCCAAGGAATGCCAGTTCTCGTAGGGCTGTCCATAAGCACTGCTTGGGTCATACTGACGAGGTGGCCCTCGATGTACGCCGTGCGCTCATCTTCCGCGAGGTCGCGCGAGCCGGCTCGATCAGCGCGGCCGCGCGCGAGCTCGGCTGGACGCAGCCGGCGGTGAGCCAGCACCTGGCGCGGCTCGAGCGCGAGGCCGGGGGTCCGTTGCTGCTGCGCGGGCCCGGCGGCGTCACCCTCACCGAGACCGGGCGCTCGTTGCTGCGCCGCACCGACGTGATCGCAGCCGAGCTGCACGCTGCCGATGAGGAGCTGGCTGCCCACGCCCAGCTGCGCGGCGGGCAGGTGCGTCTGGTCGCCTTCCCCTCCGCAGCAGCCACGCGGGTGCCGACCGCGTTCGCGGCGCTGGCCGAGCGGCATCCGGAGGTCACCGTGAGCCTCAGCGAGGCCGAGCCGCCCGAGGCGATGGCGGCCGTGCTCGCCGGCGACGCCGATCTCGCGCTCGTCTTCGGCTACGACGGGCCGCCGGCCGACCTCGGCACGCTGACGTGGCACCACCTCGGCGACGAGGGCGTCGAGCTGGTCGTCCCGCGGGGCGCGCCGGCTCCCACCGGCCTCGCCGAGCTCGCCGACGCCGAGTGGATCGGTGGCTGCATGCGCTGCCGAGGCCACCTGGTCGAGTGCTGCGAGCGCGCGGGGTTCGCCCCTGCGCTGCGCCACACGACCGACGACTACGTCGTCGTGCAGAACCTGGTGGCCCGAGGGCTCGGCGTCACCGTGCTGCCGGCCTCGGCCCTGGAGGCCTACCGCCACCCGGACGTGCAGGTGGTCGAGCTCGCCGAGCTCGGACGTCGCCACCTCGGCCTCGTGCACCGGCCGGGTGCCGAAGGGGTGCCTGCGACCGCGGCCCTGATCCGCGAGCTCGGGCGACGACCCGCCGGGTGAATCCCCGACCACGGCTCTCGGCGCCGCTAGCGTCGTCCACCGACCTGTCCTCACGCCTCACTGCGCAAGGGAGCCGACTGTGCCTCGCTGGGCCGGCCCGCCGCCGCTGCTCATCGCCGCCACGGTGCTGGGCCTCCTCATCGCGCCCGCGGTGAGTCACGCGGACGCCGGCGACTCCGACCCCTCGCGTCCCGCGGCGGCAGCGACGCTGGCCGTCGCGGAGCCGGCCGCCCCGCCGGTCGCCACTCCGGCAGCCACCCCGACGGCGTCCCCATCGATCGACGGCACCCCGGCGCCCGAGCCGGTCGAGGCCCCCGCGGCGAAGAAGGCCCCCGAGATCGCGTCCCGCACCATCGGGGTCGCGACGTTCAACCAGTACGTCGACCTCACCACCGCCGAGGCCACCGCTGACGCCCTCGCGCTGACGGCGCGCGACACGGTCTCGATCGTCGGCTGGCAGGAGGGCTTCTCGGCCGGACCGGTCTACCAGCGCCTCGTGCAGGAGGGGTGGGCCACCAAGCGGTACGTCGCCACCAAGGGCGCGCGTGAGCTGGCCGTGTCGTGGCGCAAGGACGAGTTCGCCCTCGTCGGCTCCGCGCTGCACAAGCTGGCCGACGGGGTGGCCGAGGGCAGCGGGCTCTACCCGTTCGGCACGCGCTACGCCCTGCGGGTCACCCTGCGCGACCGGGCGAGCGGCGAGAAGATCTCGGTGATCAACACCCACCTGCCCCAGCGCGTCGAGAACCTCGACGACCCCGGCACGTGGAACACCAACAAGAACGCCATCCGGGCCAGTCGTCAGCTCGACGGACTGGCCGGCATCTGGGCCAGCGCGCCGGGCCGCTGGGTGGTCGGCACCGGCGACTACAACATCGCAGCCCTGGCCGACCAGCGCGCCCGCAACGCCGGCGGCATCGTCAGCGCCTACGCCGGCATCGCCCGGTCGTCCTACTCCGTGCTCGGCTTTGCCGGGCTCCTGGCAACGCACCCGACCAGCAAGCGCTTCATCGACTACGTGCACGTCGCGGCCCCGGCGCTGCGCGAGGGCCGGATCGAGCTGCTGCGTCAGCGCACGCCCCGAGGGCTCACCAGCGATCACCGCCCGTTGCTGGTGCGGATGCGGCTGTCCTGATCCAGTCCTAGGGTGGGCTGCGTGGACACCGTCGACGTGCGCCCCTTCGAGGACGAGCACGCCGCGGGGGTGGCCCGTCTCGCCACCACGGTCCAGTGGCCCTCGCTCACCGACGCCGAGGTCGTACGACGGATCTGCACCGCTCCGGGCGCGACCTCGTTCGTCGCGGTGACCGAGGGTGAGGTGGTCGGCTGGGCCCAGGCGCTGGGCGACGGGGTGCTCCAGGCGCACCTGAGCTTTCTCGCCGTGCACCCCGACCACCGCCGCCGCGGGATCGCCCGGGCCCTGGTGGTGGTCACCTTCCAGACGACCGGGGCGGCCCGGCTCGACCTGATCGCCGATCCGGGCGAGGCAGCGGGCGGCTTCTACGAGCAGTTCGCCCACCGGCGGATGGTCGGCTTCCGGCTCTACCCGGGGGCGGCCTCGGCGCCCGGGGAACAACCGCCGTACCCCCGCGGTTAGGACCATCAGAAGAGTTGAGTTGAATCCACTCAACTTCTTTGCCAGACTTTCTGGCATACGGGATGGACGCCCGGGGAGACCCCCGCGGCCGCCCCGGAGCAGACATCCAGCGAGACACCAGCGCCCGCGACCCGGGCCGATCACGGAGGTACACACACATGGCACGAGCTGTCGGCATCGACCTCGGAACCACGAACAGCGTCGTCGCTGTCCTCGAGGGCGGCGAGCCCACCGTCATCGCGAACGCAGAGGGCGCGCGCACCACCCCGTCCGTCGTGGCCTTCGCCAAGTCCGGCGAGGTCCTCGTGGGTGAGGTCGCCAAGCGTCAGGCGGTCACCAACGTCGACCGCACGATCCGCTCCGTCAAGCGCCACATGGGCACCGACTGGAAGCAGTCGATCGACGAGAAGGACTTCACCCCCCAGCAGATCTCGGCCTTCGTGCTGCAGAAGCTCAAGCGCGACGCCGAGGCCTACCTCGGTGAGCCCGTCACCGACGCGGTCATCACCGTGCCGGCCTACTTCTCCGACGCCCAGCGTCAGGCGACCAAGGAGGCCGGCGAGATCGCGGGCCTCAACGTCTCGCGCATCGTCAACGAGCCCACCGCCGCCGCACTGGCCTACGGCCTCGACAAGGGCGACGACCAGACGATCCTCGTCTTCGACCTCGGTGGCGGCACGTTCGACGTCTCCCTGCTCGAGATCGGTGAGGGTGTCGTCGAGGTCAAGGCGACCTCCGGTGACAACGAGCTCGGCGGTGACGACTGGGACAACAAGGTCGTCGAGTGGATGGTCAAGACGTTCAAGGCCAACAACGGCGTCGACCTCGCCGCCGACAAGATCGCCAAGCAGCGCCTCCAGGAGGCCGCTGAGAAGGCGAAGATCGAGCTGTCGTCGTCCAGCGACACCACGATCCACCTGCCCTACATCACCCACGGCGAGTCCGGCCCGCTGCACTTCGAGGAGCGTCTGACGCGCTCGGAGTTCCAGAAGCTCACCGCCGACCTGCTCGAGCGCACCAAGGCGCCGTTCCAGAGCGTGCTCAAGGACGGCGGCGTCGCGATCGCCAACATCGACCACGTGGTCCTCGTCGGTGGATCGACCCGCATGCCCGCCGTGACCGAGATCGTCAAGGAGCTGCTCGGCGGCAAGGAGCCCAACAAGGGCGTCAACCCCGACGAGGTCGTCGCGGTCGGCGCCGCGCTCCAGGCCGGTGTCCTCAAGGGCGAGGTCAAGGACGTGCTGCTCCTCGATGTCACCCCGCTCTCCCTCGGCATCGAGACCAAGGGTGGCGTGATGACCAACCTCATCGAGCGCAACACCACGATCCCGACCAAGCGCTCCGAGGTCTTCACGACCGCTGACGACAACCAGCCGTCGGTGGAGATCAAGGTCGCCCAGGGCGAGCGTCAGATGTGGTCGCAGAACCAGCCCCTCGGCAACTTCGAGCTGACCGGTCTGCCGCCGGCCCCGCGTGGGGTCCCGAAGATCGAGGTCACCTTCGACATCGACGCCAACGGCATCGTTCACGTCTCCGCCAAGGACACCGCGTCCGGCCGCGAGCAGTCGATGACGATCTCCGGCGGCTCCGCGCTGTCGAAGGACGACATCGACCGGATGGTCAAGGAGGCCGAGCAGTACGCCGAGGAGGACGCCAAGCGTCGCGAGGCCGTCGAGTCGCGCAACCAGGCCGAGCAGCTCGTCTACACGACCGAGAAGTTCCTCGCCGACAACGACGACAAGCTGCCCGAGGACGTCAAGACCGAGGTCACCGCTGACCTCGACGCCCTCAAGGCCGTCCTCGAGAACGCCGAGGCGAGCGGCGAGGAGATCACCGCTGCGGTCACCAAGCTCGGTGAGTCGAGCCAGAAGATGGGCGCCGCGATGTACGCCGCCGCCGAGGCCGACCAGGCCGCTGCGGGTGGCGCCTCCGGCGCGACCGGCGAGGCCGACGACGACATCGTCGACGCCGACGTGGTCGACGCCGAGGTCGTCGACGAGCCGGCCGCCGACGACCAGGCCAAGGGCGACCAGGCCGAGGGCGAGTCCAAGTGACTTCAGGTCACCCAGGCGAGCAGGACGTGCCCGAGACGCCCGAGGGCTCCTTCGGTGACGCGGCCGCCGAGATGCCCAACGAGACCGAGGTCGAGGCTCCCCTCCAGCAGGAGGGGGCCTCGGCCCCGGCCGGGCAGTCGAGCGACCAGCCCGGCGGCGAGGCGGTCTCCGACTGGCTCGAGGAGGGCGGCCCGCTGGAGCCGTCGGACCTCGAGACCGGCGACGACACCGCGGAGGCCGACGAGCTCACCGTCGCCACCATGGCGCTGCAGGAGCGCACGCTCGACCTCCAGCGTCTGCAGGCGGAGTTCCTCAACTACAAGCGCCGTGTCGAGCGTGATCGCGACCTGATCAAGCAGAACGCGACCTACGCCGCGCTGGCGCCGATCACCGAGGTGCTCGACACCATCGACCGCGCCCGTGAGCACGGTGAGCTGGCGGACGGCCTCAAGACCGTCGCCGACCAGCTCGAGCGCACGGTGGCGTCGTCCGGGCTGGTCAAGTTCGGCACGCCCGGTGAGGCGTTCGACCCGACGGTCCACGAGGCGCTGTCGAGCATGGGCCCGGACCCGGAGGTCACCGTCACCACGGTGAAGGTGGTCGCCAAGTCGGGCTACAAGATCGGCGACCGGGTCGTGCGGGCAGCGCAGGTGCTGACCGCCGAGCCGGCCGGCTGACCGATCAGCACCACCAGGTAGGACTAGTCGTGGACGTGAGAGGAGGGGTGACCCGTGGCAGGCAGCAACAGCGGTGACGGCTTCAAGGCCGACTGGGCGCAGCAGGACTTCTACGCTGTGCTCGGGGTGAAGAAGGATGCGGCTGCGGCCGACATCAAGAAGGCCTATCGCAAGCTGGCCAAGGACAACCACCCTGACTCTCACCCCGGCGACTCCGCCAAGCACGACAAGTTCAAGAAGATCGCCGAGGCCTACGACGTCATCGGCGACCCCGACAAGCGTCCCAGGTACGACGAGATGCGCCGCCTCTACGGAAGTGGCGGTTTCGGCGGCGGTGCGGGCCAGCGCGCCGGCGGTGGCGCAGGCGGCGGGTTCAACCTCGACGACCTGCTCCGCGACCGGGGCGGCTCCGGCGGCAGTGGTGGCATCGGCGACATGTTCGGCGACCTCTTCGGAGGTGGCGGGCAGCGCCGCACGCAGGCACGCCGTCCGCGCAAG